>JALOMK010000051.1 GCA_025455505.1 Bacteroidales bacterium | reverse complement strand
CAATGTTAAAGATTCCTTTGGCGAAAATCTGATCTGAGCCGAACAACCAGTTTGTTCCGTCAGTCACGTAAGGGGTTCTTAGTGGCAGGCCAAGATCGATGCGGAGAACAAAGAACGTAAAATCGAACCTGACGCCAAAACCGGTGCCTACTGCCAGTTCTTTATGGAAGGTGTTGATGTCAAATTTTGCTCCGGGCCTGTTTTCATCTTCATTGACCAGCCAGATATTTCCGGCCTCCAGGAAGACTGCTCCTTTCATCATGCCAGACATATCAAACCTGAATTCCATGTTTCCTTCAAGCTTGATGTCGCCTGACTGATCGATGTAACCGCTCTGATCATCAGTGTGAAACGACCCCGGGCCTAGATACCTGGCAGTAAAAGCCCTTATGCTGTATGCTCCACCACTGAAGAATTGTTCTACATATGGCAATGACAGCGAGTTCCCGTAAGGCACTCCGATTCCGGCATACAATCGGAATACAAGAGATTTGTCGAAGAAATTCCTGTAATACCTGAAATCGCTTGTTACTTTTACGTACTGCGAATAGATATTGTCCAGGAAGTAATATGGTCTTTCGTCAGGATTTTTATTAATACCAGCTATAAGGTCTATAATATTTGCGGAGGTACTGATGCCTCCCTGGAAAACGAAATTGCTCGGTTTCAGGGTGAGGGTGTTATTGAAGCTGAATTCATATTTCGGCCCGATAATGAACTGCTCCTCGAAGCTCTTTCTGATATATATGTTTTCGTTTACGACAGAGTCAAACTCCGGAGTAGTTTCGAGAAGGTTTACAGAATTGATGTATACCGGGTACAGCGAATGCTGGATGTTCCTGTTTCTGCTCCACTGATAGTTCAGGTTTGTTTTGGCCGATAACATTTTATAATATGCTGTCCTGTTGAGAACGCTGAAATCGAGGTTTACAATCGTCCTCTGAAATAGCATGGAATTCGGGTTTTCCTTTTTGAAGGGGATTAAAATTCTTGGAAGGGTCAGCCCGGAACTTATTCCTAACTGGTAAGATATGTTTCCTATCTGGTTGTTTGATTTGGAGCCCCATTGCCATTCAAATCCGCCGGTAAGCCCCAGTTTAAGCCTCTCCGCTCCCTTGAATGTATTGCCGTGAGAGACTGTTGCGGAAAGGAGAGGTCCGAAGTACCCGGAAGATTTTGTGGTCAGGTCGCCTTCAAGATCAAGATTAATATTATCAGACATCAGGAGATCCATCTCGACATCCAGCAGACTGGCAAGTGAATCTGACAGGTTTTGGAGGTATGATATATTAACTGATTTGAACACACCAAGGTTATTCAGACGCGTTATCGTACTCTGCGAAGCACTGGTCGAGTAAGTATCTCCCTTTTTGAAATAAATTGATTTTAACAGTATATCCGGTTTAAGAATATTCGGGGGTGAAATTATTTTTATACCATCATAAAATGCAGTATCCGTCAACATCGAGTCGGCCGACCGTCCCTGCATGTATTTTAATGTTATGTCATTGATCCTGTATGCCGAAAGCACCGGCCTTGGAAGATCGTTGTTTTTGCCTATCGTGAGGTCCAGGCGATCTGCATCGTCGGTGGTATCAGCTTTAAGTTCAATGAATTCAGGAACAAAATAATAATATCCATTTTCCTGGATCCTCTTCGAAAGATCATTCCTTGCCTTTTGCAGACGTTCGAAACTGAACTGGTCGCCGGGTTTTATCTGATTCATGAATTCATCTGTAGACATCAGTGAATCAATTCGGTCTGCTAAGGTATCCACAGCAACTTTTCCATAGTAATTGGGAGGAGCCAGATCAATGAAATAGGAGATCTTGGCTTTTTTGGGATTCTTCCTGCCGGTATCGACAACAGCCCATGCCCTGGTATGAAAGTAACCTCTGTCGAACAAATCATTCTCGATTTTTGCGGATCTAAGTTCGGGATTTACATCGGATACAAGCACGGGCGAAGAAGACAGTGTCTTGTATAGCCATTTTGTGAATTTTCCTTTTCCTTCCACCTTCATGTAATTATGAACCCATAAGCCTACCGGCGGCAGGACTCTCGTATCGAAGATGGCATTGTTGACTTTGTGGGTTGTTATGGACTCGACATATTTTTTTACAGAAGCCGTTTTCGGGATTTCATTCCTGTTTATTATTTCAACCTTCCCTTTTCCGGTATACAGCAGATCGTCCTCTGCCAGGAAACGCGTGTTGGAACATCCTGCTGCCGCAAGTAACACAATAGTCAGATATATATACGAGGTGGCTTTCATTTTACAGCATTCTCAGGTTCACCCTCCCTCTCTTCCTTCCTCCAGATTGCTCTCAGCGTTGGATAATTCTTCCTGTATGTGATTCCTATACCCGTCTTGATCACTTCTCCCTCGAAAACATCTTCATAGGTATGCTCGTTATATACTTTAAGAAACTTTGTGGCAGCCGAGTCGAGCCTGTATTCGAAAGAAACATTGTTGAGAGAAAGGCTGGAGGCATTTGGCTGGTTTGAAACATCATTCAAGCGGCCGGAGAGTTGTATCTGGGCCCTGTCATTCAGCAATGACCTTTTCAGCTCGTACGAAAGGCTGGTTTTGGTCTGTTCTCCACCGGATTCAGTGGCCTGGGTATAGGTATCCACTCCGAAAGAGATGTCGATGCCTTTGATCGTAGTCTTTGTGAGGGCGTTTAACTGACTTGCAAGCATCTGGTTAACTTGCTCAGTCATGTAATTTGAGGATGTCGATATTCCGGGAAGATCTATTTTTTTGAACAGGAGTATTGTGATTGCCTGGCGCATCTTTTCTTCAGGACTGAGAGTGTTTATGATGCTCATAAGGTACTGGTCTGATGTTGTTATTGTAAACTGAACATCCATGTCGGAAAGCCTGTTTGCTATCTTGAGCGTAACATCAAAGTCAACATACCTGTCTTTGTTATCAATAGGATTCGTATAGGAGCTTTTTACCCTGTTGAGCGCTTCGAATTGCAGTTCGGGGTCATCCAGTTTGCCGTCCCAGCGGATATAACCTCCCCTGGCAATTCTGAAGGCTTTGTTTGGCCATCCTATCATCTTAAGGTTGGCTGAGCCCTCGCTTACCTCGTACTTCCCGGCCAGGTCAACCTGGTTGTTTACAAGCATATTATAGTTCAGTTCACCGCCTCCCTGGATAGACATGTCAATATTGAACATTCTCTTTGAAATATTGATATTTAGCCTGGTATCAGGATCTATCTCAACTATCGATTCAATAGAGGTCCTGTTGTAAATCCCGGCACCGGAGGCTGATCCGGGCATTTTCGTTTCCACCCGGTCTTTAGATGATACAAAGGTTATTACCTTCTCGCTCTCCGAAAGATTCAGGTTCTCCGATTGCCTGAAATAAATATCCGTACCTCCCGACAATGCAATTTTTCCCTTCAGGACGGGACTTGCCACCAATCCCTCTATCGATAGTTGTGTATCGATGAATATTTTTCCGTAGAATGTTGAGTTCTTTTCTTCTTCCTTGTTCATTACCTGAAGGTCTGAAGAGCTTATCTCCAGGTCGGAAACGATTGCATTTCTTTTGCTGAAATCCAAAAATCCGTCTACCTGCAATTCATTATTCAGCGAGTCGATAACAGTGAAATTATCGAACAGGACTTTCTTTCCGGAGAATTTAATTTGGTCAGCAGGCATCCTGTAGACCGAATTCAGGGCGATTACCTTCAATTTCCAGTCAGTGAGTTCAAGTTCTCCGTTAAAACTTCCGACAGAGTTTTTAGCAGATAAATTCAGCCGGCCTGAAAGGGATCCATCCAGGTCGGAAAGAAATTTATCGACGAATGGCTGAAATGTTCCTACTGGTATCATATCCAGCTTAATATCCAGACTGCCGTTCCCTTCAGACTGCCTGGAACCACTGATCTCAATCAGAGAGGAATCGAACATCGCTTTGGCATCCAGATCAAACCCGCCTGTAGTATCCGAGTCGAAATGGCCATTCAATGCGATCCTGTCAAAGCCGATCGATGACCAGATAACGTCGCTCATTACAAGGTCGGCATTTATTTTCCTGTCCTTCCATTCCCCTGTGCCGAATCTGGCTGAACCGGTAAGTGAAAATCCGGGCTGTCCGGGCAAGAGTTCAGAACTGATTAGCGAGTTGAGTTTAACGTTTGTAAGATTCAGGTTATAAACCTGTTCTGACAATTCCTTTCCACTTGTAATTGATATATCCGATTCTGCAGTATGCATATGAATATCCGGCGAAAACGATTTTTCAGCCTTATCAAATACAGCTATATCAGGTGAATCAAGATCCCATTTCGTCCCGTTGAGAATAATTTGCCGCGAAGGCGACCGTAAGAAGATAGCGTTGCTGTCTGCATCGGATACATAATCCAGCTTGTAGATCTCCCTGGCATTATCGTCAATGATAGTAATGGTAGTCAGACTTTGCCAGTCCCTGAAGCTGCTGTTCAGGGCAAGCTTATTGAATGGCTGGGATGCAACTGAAAAGTCATAGGCAGTCAGCGACAAATCCATAATGGCAGATGAATCGACCAGGCCGAGCCTGATGTCTGATATGTTAAAAAGACTGTACCTGACATCCTTGCCATTAATTTCATATTTGAGTGACCTTCCTGATTGCCCGGTTTTGGCAGCAAGAGAGATAACATTGAATCTGAGACTTGTATCAGGCACAAACATCCCCAATCCATCATGGTATCTGAGACTTGCCTTGAATTCCAGTCCGGGAAGAGATGAATAGAAATCTACAGTGTCCTCGGCGGATGTTTTAAGAATATTCTGATAATTGTTTTTCAGGTCCTGAATAAAGCCGGAGATCCCGGAAATGGGTCTTGTTATAAAACCGGAAATATCATAGAAATCCGACTCCGAGGCGAAAGTGGTTTTCAGCGAATCTGACAGCAATGAGAGTTCGATACTATCAATTGTTGCCTTTGCTGCGGGAGTTTTCAGGCCGATCCCAGACACAACCGCATTTGCATTGATTTCAGCTCCCCGCTTAACAATGCCTGCAGAAAGAATACCTTCAACGGCTATTGTGTCTTTCATGAGATTCAGGGCTGACAGGTCTCCCCTGAATTCGCCTTTGGTCTTTGCTGATAATTCTGAGTTATTCAACCTGACAGCAGTGTTCAGACCCAGCTTAAGTGACGGATCGTCAATTACAAGATCCACCGAGTATTCACCCGGACTTATTTCTCCCTGGTTCCGTGTGCCAGTGTATACATAGTCCCTGAAAGACAGTGTATCGATCAGAATCATGGCTTTTGCAGACAGTTTTTTCGCTTTTATTCCTTTTCCGCTTAGATCTGCTGATCCGCTGAAAGATCCAAGAAGCTGGTTTTTGAGAATCCTGTCAAGTTGCACGTTTTTGAAGGAGGAATTCAGTGAAAACCTGTCTTCTGAAGAAAGGAAGGTACCGTTTATCCGGGCATTTCCCAGGTCGCTTCGGATATTGAGTGTCACAGAGGGCGAAAGTATTGAATCAGAAACGGTCCCATCGAGGTTCAGGGCATTGAATGAAGGAAGCGTGTAATCAGGCTTCATTTCACCGATCAGGCCTGTCAGCCAGCCGGTATCAACCTGTCCGATGTTGTATTTTATGTCGCAGCCTGCCTTCTTCAATTCGAAAATATTGCTTATATGGCCTTCCGCAACGAATTCCATGCCGGGAGAAAGGGAGATGCCAAGACCGGAGACAGTCAGGACAGAATTCCTTAACTTCAGTCTGCATTCGACACCGACAGGATTGTCTTTTAAGGAGTTAATTACAGGCTGGCCTGCGATACCGGATTTGAACATAAGGATGTCGGTCAACGATACCGAGCTTCTGCCGATCAGCAAGTCTGCTTCGTAAAAAGCGGAGGGATCATCGATTATTTTCATAATAGCTGCATCGGCACTTCCCCTGGCATCTATTTTGCTGTTTCCAGTTTCAAGTTTAAAATCAAATTCCGTATTGCCTGGTTTTGATCCGAGACTAGCGCTCATGCTCTTAACTGAGAATCCGTTGCCCATGTCAAAACTAAGCTTTTTCAGTTCGGACCTTATATTATCGCCTTTGAGTTCCAGGTCATTAATGAGGACATTAAGACCCAGAACGCTAAGCCCGGGCAAAGCCGATGTGTCCTGACTTCCTCCATATCCCGCGAGTCTGAATGAAATCCCATCCAGGTTTATCCTGTCGCCTGCTATGTTCCATTGAAATGGGGAGGATCCTTCATTATTGCCCTTTTCAGTCGTTTTAACACCTTTTTCCGGCTCTTTGTCCATTAGTATGGCAATATCCGTGCTTGAAACTGAAATGTCGTTAAAATCGACCGATTTGTGCTTTATATCGGTTTTTCGTGACCTTAGGCTTAATTCTCCCGAAAGAATATCCAGCCTGAATCTCCTGATCTTGTCTTCATATAAGAAATTCAGTCGTTCGGTATTCAGCTCGGCAAGCCCGAAATTCCATGGTGAGCCTGTTTTCTCTTTACCGCTTGTGTTTCCTGGCTTAGCGGAAAAAATACTGCCTGTAAGCCCTTTGATACTAAGTGATTTCAGAATAGCTGTCTTGTTTACCAGTGACATTTTCTCAGATTCAATCCTTATGAATTCAGCGTACTGTCTGATGAAGAGGCCCCCGGCGGAATCTGTCATACTGAAGGAAATATCGGAAAGGGAGGCCTTGCCAACACTCACTTCCCATTGTTTTTTGCTTGCCGGAACTTCTTTGTCCTCAGGGGCTTTATCCTTTGAAAAAGCTAAGGCAATATTCAGTCCCTGAACAGAATCTATCCTCGAAAAGCTGACAGTCGCATTTTCTATATCGACATCGGGAAGTATTACTTTCTTCCTGATCAGCCTGAACGTTTTGAAACCTGCACTCACTTTTCCGGCGAATATTATAGTATCGCCTTTGCTGCCAGATATGATCAGATCCTCCACTTTCAGCGATCCGGGACGGACATAGTTAACATCACCAATCCTGATTGGCAAACCTGCAGTTCTGAAGATTTGATTAATCTCCCTGGTAATTATGCGATGCGAAAATGGTAGGTTTATTACAAGGATAAGAAAAAGGAGCAATCCGACAAGTGTAATCAGAAATACTGACAGCGGCTTTATGATTTTTCGGAAATGCACTATCCGGATATTCAATTAATATACAAACATAATACTAAAAATCAGCTATTGGGCATTCAATTTCATGTTACTTGCAAACAGGCTGTTCAACTTCTTGAGCGATGTTTTTGCCGTGATACAGGATCGGATCATAAACATACTATTTCCATGATTGTTTAATTTTAGTCCGAATGCGGTCTTTCAGTGCAGAACCCGGGATTTTTTTATGGTTTCGATATTAAATATCTTTGCCCGGAGTTTCAGTGTTTGAAGTATACAAAATGGCAGCAGAAATCAGGGACATATCAAGGGCATACAGGGCCCTTCTCCAGGCCGCAAAAAGCAATATCTCATCGGGTGATCATAAAAAGATCAGGCGTGCATATGACCTGGCGGCTGCAGCATGCGGCGACAGAAGGACAATAACCGGTGAGCCCGAGATACTCCATGCACTTTCGGTTGCAAGGATTGTTGCCGGTGAGATGGGACTGGGGCTGACTTCAATAATTACTGCTGTTCTTCACGACTCCTATGGTCGTGATGGCATTTCCGGATCATTGATAGAGAAGGAGTTCGGGCTTAAAGCTGTAGAGATACTTGAGGGTTTCTCCCGGATTTCAGGGATCGATTCCACCCGCTCTTCATACCAGGCAGAAAATTTCCGTAAATTACTTCTGAGTCTCGCAGAGGACGTTAGGGTAATTCTGATCAAACTTGTCGAGAGACTCGAATATATGCGAAATCTCGACAATGCCGAAGAGAAGGAGAGGCTGCCGCTCGCGTCCGAAACATATTTTCTGTATGCACCCCTTGCACACCGGCTTGGCTTTTACAATATTAAGTCGGAGATGGAAGATCTCGCCGTTAAGTATCTCGAACCTGAGCAATACAATGAAATTGATTGCAGGCTGAAACAGACCACGGCATCGAGGAATAAGCTCATCAGGGATTTCACCCTGCCTCTAAAGGAAAAACTTGAGCAGCATGGCTTCAGGTTTACAATTAAGAGTCGCACCAAATCAATACATTCCATTATGCTTAAGATGAAAAAGCAGGGAGTGCCTTTTGAGGAAGTGTACGATATTTTTGCTATACGGATAATACTTGGCAGCAGCGGGGAGAATGAAAAATCAGATTGCTGGAGAGCATATTCGATAGTTACCGATCTGTATCAGCCCAATCCGAGCAGGATGCGTGACTGGATATCTATTCCTAAATCAAATGGTTATGAGTCGTTACATACAACGGTAGTAGGGCCTAGGGGCAAGTGGGTTGAAGTTCAGATCAGGACAGAGAGGATGGATGAAATAGCTGAGAAGGGACTGGCGGCGCATTTCAAGTACAAGGGAATGAAAGGGGAGAGCGGTCTTGACACCTGGCTTTCGCACATGCGTGAGATACTTGAATCACCTGAAAAGGAAGCTAGTGCATTCATCGACCAGGTCAGATCCGGGCTTTATACAGACGAGGTTTTCGTATTTACACCCAAAGGAGAGATCCGGCAGTTGCCAGCAGGGGCAACAATCCTTGATTTCGCTTTCGACATCCACACTGCAGTTGGAGCATCATGTATCGGAGGGAAGGTGAATGGCCGGAATGTTACCATCAAATATGTGCTGCAGAACGGTGATCATGTGGATGTAATACGCTCAAAGAACCAGAAGCCCAAGCAGGACTGGCTTTCTTTTGTTGTAACAAACAAGGCCAGGACGAAGATCAGACAAGTGCTGAATGAAGAAAAGACAAAAGCAGCGGCTGAGGGCAAGGAGATACTTATGAGAAGGCTCAAGAACTGGAAGATAGGTTATGGCGATGCAGTTATACAAAAGCTGATCGGGCATTACAACCTTAAGAATGCACAGGATCTTTACTTCATGATAGCCCAGGAAAAGATAGAGCTGCTCGATATTAAAGAAGTGCTTCAGAAGACAGAGTCTGATACTAAAGACATACAGCCAGTTATTGCTGATGAAAAGGATATTAAAGAGCAGCCTGAGCCTGCTTATTCCGATTACCTCGTCATTGAAGACAGTGTGGAAGGGCTTGACTACAGGTTGTCTAAATGCTGCAACCCTGTCTACGGCGACAGGATTTTCGGTTTTGTTACAATATCGGAGGGGATAAAAATTCACAGGTTCGGTTGTCCGAATGCGCAGAACCTGATGTCGCGATATCCTTACAGGGTTGTAATCGCACGCTGGACAAAGGCCAGGGGAGTGCCTACCTTCATTGCAATGATAAAGATAACAGGTGTTGACGATACAGGGATCGTTAACAAGATTGCTGATATTATAGCAGAAAATAAGGCTTCGATACGAAGCTTTAACTATACCATGGATGATGGTATATTTGAAGGAATGCTTAATATATTGGTGTCTAACAATAATGTTTTACAGGCAATTATTAGAAAGATTCAATCATTAAAGGGAGTTCTGAAGGCTTCGCGGTACGACAGCAATAACTAGCAGGAGACTGGGAAAAGGAGAAAGGGAGATAGGAAGCAATGGAGAAAAGGCGAGGGGGATAGACGGAGA
>JALOMK010000333.1 GCA_025455505.1 Bacteroidales bacterium | reverse complement strand
TTGCCAGTGGACCAGCTGTGACACATCCCGCAATTATGATCTATCTCCTGATATGACGGCAAAAGAATATATATTTGTATAATGAACAATGATCTTATAACCACTTTAATCATAGCATAAACCCATACCCCATGAAAACAAGAAATACCCTACTGACACTGCTGATGGCCGTATTTGCAACACTTAACCTTGCCGCACAGAATCCGCGCTTCCAGATCTCGCTCGCCGAATGGTCGCTGAACAGGACTATCAGGAAAGGACTGATGACAAACCTCGACTTCCCGAGGGTTACAAAAATGACTTACGGTCTTGATGCCGTCGAATATGTTAACCAGTTCTTCAGGGATAAGGCCGAAGATACCGGCTACCTTACCCAGCTTAACGACTCATGTAAAAAATATGGTGTTAAAAGCCTTCTTATAATGATCGACGGTGAAGGAAACCTTGCCGACAGTTCAGCCACTGTCCGCAACAAGGCAGTCGAGAATCACTACAAATGGGTAAAAGCGGCCAAATTCCTGGGTTGCCATTCAATAAGGGTGAATGCAGGAGGACGAGGAACAATGGGGCAGATGCAGGCCGCAGCGATTGAGTCGCTCACAAAACTATCAGATTACGCAGCCCCTCACGGGATTAATATTATTGTCGAGAACCACGGAGGAAACTCCTCATACGGCAAATGGCTTGCCGAAATTATGAAAGAGGTCAACAGGCCTAACTGCGGAACCCTTCCCGACCTGGGAAACTTCTACGAGTATGACAGGTACAAGGGCGTCACCGAACTCATGCCCTTCGCCAAGGGAGTAAGCGGCAAGACAGTTGATTTTGATTCCGAAGGGAACGAGACAAAGGTCGACTATGTAAAAATGATGAAAATAGTAGCAGATTCAAAGTATTCAGGCTATATCGATGTAGAGTACGAGGGAAACAAGCTCAGCGAGGACGAGGGCATCAAGGCAACTATCGTCCTGCTGAAGAAAGTAATCGCCCCCTATAACAACTAAAACAGCACTTTAAATACCCTGCGGGCCAGCCATTCAAACCGGCAAACAGGATCCACGGTGTACCGTGAATATCATTCCACAGTACGTGTCAGTGCTATTTAATAGCTTGTATACATAAACAAGTAACCTTTGTCGTCATGAATGCCAGAATCCTATCATCAGCCTTGCTTTTTACAGCCCTGATATTTTCTTCAGCCCGTGCCGGGGCCCGGCCCGGATTCGGAAAGGCAAAGCTTCTGAATGATAACTGGCAGTTTGTGTTGAAGGATATCCCTGAGGCTGCAAAACCGGAATATGTAACAAAAGGATGGAGAAATGTCGACCTGCCACACGACTGGAGCATTGAAGGCACACTGAGCCCCTCGCTTGCCAGCTGCACAGGCTATCTTCCCGGGGGCATCGCCTGGTACAGGAAAACAATCGACATGCCTTCTGGGATGAATGGGAAAAAGTTCTTCATTTATTTCGAAGGTATCTACAACAGGAGCTCTGTTTATATAAACGGAGAGCTATTGGGAACCAGGCCCAACGGTTACGTTTCATTTGCATATGACCTGACTCCCTACCTGAAGGAAGGTTCTCCAAATATCCTGGCGGTGAGGGTTGATCACAGCCAGTACGCGGATTCAAGGTGGTACACAGGGTCAGGAATATACAGGAATGTATGGCTGCTTGAATCAGACCCTGTTCATTTCGACCTTTGGGGAACCACTTACCATACCGTGAGTGCCACTCAGAAAGAAGCTATCTTAAATGCAAGTGCTGACATCAGGAACGAGAGCGGGTCGTCGGCAGATGCCAGGATATGCTTCCAGTGGCTCGATAAGTCGGGAAAGGTAATCGCTGAAAAAAGTCAGAAGCAAACAATTCTCCCCGGATCTGTAATTAAGGTCACAGCCGACATGAAGATCAGCAACCCTCAGTTCTGGGGCACTGAAAATCCATACCTGTACACGATGAAGGCCCTTCTTTACTTAAACGGGAAACTGGCCGATGAATCGGCAACACCTGCGGGGATACGCACACTACAGTTCGACCCCGATAAGGGTTTTGCACTAAACGGCGAATGGATGAAGATGAAGGGCGTCTGCATCCATCACGATGCCGGAGTTCTCGGTTCGGCTGTGCCGCGGCAGGTGTGGGAACGACGCCTGCGGACACTGAAGGAAGTGGGCTGCAACGCCATCCGCATGAGTCACAACCTCCAGGCCCCGGATGTATATGAATTGTGCGATGAGCTCGGCTTCCTTGTCATCGACGAGGGCTTCGATGAATTCGAGTTCCCCAAGAAAAAGTGGATCACGGGCTGGAACAACGGGGAACCCGGTTTCCAGGGCACTTTCGATTTCTTCGAGGAGTGGAGCGACAGGGATGTTGCTGCAATGGTCCTGCGCGACAGGAATCACCCTTCGGTAGTAATGTGGAGCATTGGAAACGAGGTCGATTACCCGAACGATCCCTACTCCCACCCCATCCTCAATGGAGGCGAATTCAACCAGCCCGTAAGCGGCGGCTACGATCCGAAAAAACCGAATGCGGAACGGCTGGGGCCGATAGGCAAAAGACTTTCGGGAGTGATAAGGTCGATCGACACTTCACGCCCTGTTACCGGAGCCCTCGCAGGAGTTCTAATGACAAATGAGACTGAATATCCTCTCCACCTCGACGTTGTGGGATACAATTACACCGAGAACCGTTATGAGGCAGACCATAAGAAATACCCCAAAAGGATACTTTACGGCAGCGAGAACGGGCATGGCTACGCAGCATGGAAGGCTGTGAGAGACAATGAATACATTTTCGGACAGTTTATCTGGACGGGCCTCGACTACCTCGGCGAGTCGAACGCCTGGCCTTCGAGGGGCTTCAATTCAGGCATGATAGACCTGGCCGGGCATATCAAGCCCAGGGGACATTTCCGCATGGCAATGTGGCGCGTCGACCCTGTAACCTATATCGGCACTTACCGCTTTGCAAGGAACAGCAGGCGCGGCCTTTCAGACTCGGCCCTCCCTGTCTGGAATTATTCCGCAGGCGACACTGTGAGGGTTGTCTGTTACACAAATTGTCCGCAGTCGCAGCTCATCCTTAACGGCAAAACCATAGGCGAGCCAAAAGCGCATGATGACAATACCGGCATAATTTCATGGGACATTCC
>JALOMK010000332.1 GCA_025455505.1 Bacteroidales bacterium | reverse complement strand
CGTTTTCCGGAAAAGGGTAGGGATCGATAATCAATACCGAGGGCCTGTAGAATGGCACAAGGTTTCCTTCGAGCTTAAGCCAGGTGGCCGGGTAAAGATCGAGCCTGGCAATCAGGTTCCCCATATACATGTCCTCCCTGTCGGGTGAGCGTGAAACAAGATTCAGGGGTGAAAGATTCGAGGAAGGATTTGTAAAATCAGCCCGGCCCCATTTTATTATCTGCTTCCCGGCTGTGAAATCCCATTTCCTGCCATAGAGAGTAACATATCCTTCACGCAGTTCCAGGGCCGAAACCTCTTCACTGAATTCAACTCCATAACGGTACCTCATATCAGCAAAAGCCTTGAAATTCAAATCATTCGATAGCGATAACTTTAATGAGACATCTGAATATGCACTCGGAAAATAAAACTTGTTGTTGTCCTGCCTGTCAATTGCGCCATAAAAACCTCCCCTGACAAAGCCTGACAAAAATCCCTGACCGGGGCCGCTGTAGACCCCTGCAACTGCATCCTGGCCCGGCAGGGGGCTGGCGTTCAGGAAAACCAGCAACAGAGCAAAACAATATGACTTCGACATCATGGCGGGTGCTTTGCTGCAAAATAAACGCATAAGCCGCCGTTAATCGACCGAACCGCCGGGTCGGGACCTGAATGATGGTTTTTATTTGTCCGGGCCCCTCGGGACAGACGTCACGCGAGAGGTTCCCTGTCCCTTCTCCCTGAATTCACTTGGGGTTAGACCGGTCATGCCCTTGAATATCGAATTGAAGGTTGCCTTTGAATTGAATCCTGAATCGAGGGCTATTGCAAGTATTGTGAAATTGGAATACTTCGGATCGCTGAATCGTGATATCACCTCCCTTACCCTGTACTCATTTATGAAAGTAAAAAAGTTCTTTCCGTGACGTTCGTTCAGCACCTGGGTTATATGATGCTTTGAGATCCTTGTGCCGGAGGAGATGTCCTGTATGGTGAGATCGCGGTTCAGGTAGGCTCTGCTTGACTCCATGTAGGCCAGGATTCTGTTCAGATATTCGTCAGCCTTCTCGTTGCGCAGTCCGCTGCGGGAGTATCGACCAGCACCTTTCAGGGTGTCATCGGACGGCTTAAGTACCTGTCCGAAGATTTCAGGCTGTCTTATTGCATAAAGGCTGTAAACAAAGGAGAAAACAGTAATGAAGCCGTATATAACAAAGTAGGGGTCGAAGGGAATATAATTTCCGATAATATCAAGTCCACCCAGGATAAAAAGGCAGAAATAAGCAGTATAGAAGCTTATTGAGACAGCTTTGAGCCAGTTAAGGGTTATTACCCCCGAAGTATAGGAAACGAGGTCCTTGAGGTTCTTCTGATGCCTGGCGATAAGGGAAAATGATAGTGCGCTGTACAGGCTTATTGACAGGAAGAACGAAACACTGTATACAATTCGCAGGGGGATGAGCCTGTCGGGAACAAAAAAACTGCTTAGGTTGTTTACAAACTGGTCAGATCTGAAAATTACGGAGACAGGGAAAAATACAAGGAAAGGAATGAAATGAACAAGGGCAAGCCAGTTGAATTTCTTTCCTGGATTTGTCATATGCCTCACATATAAATACATAAGGGGACCATAGGTAAATGATATAAAGGGAAAGGAATAAACTTCGAGTAGTGTTGTATTTACAAGGGCAAAGATGAGCTCAGAGCAGATGAGGAAGACCCACGCAGCCATCAGCCTGTTTGCAACAGTGAATGGCCGCTTCGTCGCAATAAGCAGTGCAGCAAAGAATGACTGTGAAATTCCTATATAAAGTACCGGGTCAATAACCATCATTCCCGGATGATAATTATCATTCAAATATAGCTAATTGCCGGCAAAAAACAGGTAAATTTGAAACTCTTGGCCGATTGGAACAATTTGCCTTTATTTGTGTTTTAACATCGGCCTTCAGTAGTGACCGGCATGCTTATTCAACTTGGTGAACAATAAAACTATCTAAACAGGAAGTCACAATGAGCGTTCTTCTATCAAAGGAATCCCGTGTAATAGTGCAGGGATTTACAGGCAGTGAAGGTACTTTTCACGCCACTCAGATGATCGAATACGGGACAAATGTCGTTGGGGGAGTAACGCCCGGAAAGAAGGGCCAGGTTCACCTTGGCCTGCCGGTATTCAATACTGTAAGGGAGGCTGTTGCAGAAACAGGTGCTGATGTTTCAGTTATTTTCGTTCCTCCGCCTTTTGCAGCTGATGCAATACTTGAGGCTGCCGATGCCGGTATAGGCTTAATAGTAACTATAACCGAAGGAATACCGGTATCAGACATGGTTAAGGTCAAAAACCACCTCAAATCATTAAATTGCAGGCTGATAGGACCGAACTGCCCAGGCATAATAACTCCAGGTGAGGCAAAGGTTGGCATAATGCCAGGCTTTATACACCGTAAGGGCAGTGTCGGAATAATCTCCCGCTCCGGGACACTTACATACGAGGCTGTCGACCAGGTGACCCGTCTTGGGATGGGACAGTCAACCTGCATAGGAATAGGAGGGGATCCGGTTGTCGGAACAACTACCCTCGACGCAGTAAAACTAATGATGGCTGATGAGGGTACTGAGGCAATTATTGTTATTGGTGAGATTGGCGGCACAATGGAAACCGAAGCCGCAGAATGGATAAAAACCAACGGCACAAAACCTGTTATTGGCTTTATTGCAGGCCAGACAGCTCCGAAAGGCAGGAGGATGGGCCATGCAGGAGCTATTATTGGTGGAAAAAACGACACGGCACTCGCAAAAATGGAAATTATGAAGGACTGCGGCATCCATGTCGTTCAATCACCGGCAGATATCGGGGTGACAGTTAAAAAAGCACTTGAATCTGTTACTGCAAAATCCGTTATTTAGGATATTCTAGTTATAAATATTTAATCCTTTAAATACTTAAGAATGGGACTACTTGAAGGTAAAACAGCGCTTATAACAGGTGCATCAAGGGGAATTGGGAAATCAATAGCTCTCAGGTTCGCTGCCGAGGGGGCTGATATCGGGATCACAAACATTGCCGATGATGATGATTTCAGGCTGGCAATTAAGGAAATAGAAGCCCTGGGCGTAAAGGCAAAAGGTTATGTTTCAAATGCGTCCAGCTTCACCGATTCGCAGAAAGTGATTGACGAGATGGTGAGTGA
>JALOMK010000050.1 GCA_025455505.1 Bacteroidales bacterium | reverse complement strand
TTTATCACCTGGTCAAAAATGCCGAACTCATACCTTATTCCATACCCGATAGCCGGCACTTCAAGTGAAGCAAGCGAATCGAGATAGCAGGATGCGAGACGACCCAGCCCGCCGTTCCCGAGACCAGGTTCTTCTTCCTGTTCCATCAGTTCGTCGATATCCAGGCCCAGTTCAGCCATTGCCTGCCTGGCCTGGTCAGAAATTCCCAGGCTGAGCATGTTATTCCCCAGGTGAGGTCCGGGAAGAAATTCAGCTGATAAATATGAAACGATCCGTGATTCGTTTTCAGCGTATGAGAGGATAGTGTCCACTCCCCTCTTAAGCAGCCTGTCCCTCACAGTCATGGCAAGAGCAGTATAATAATCGTTGCGCGTGGAATTGGCCCGGGTGCGGCCAAGCCCGCAGATAAGATTATCGGTAAATGCCTGCCTGATTTCAGCGACACTCAGTCCTGTGCGTATATCCGCTGCACTTCCTGTCTCAGAGAATTTTCCGTTTTGCTTGCCATTCATATGCATTGCGTTTGTATTAATTGCGTTACGAAAGCGCTGATCGCCTCCAGGTAAAAATTTCAAGGACTGCCCGTCCATAAAAATGTCAATTTACGAAATTAATAGAATTTCGTCAGACGGGTCCGGTTTATGATCCGGGGGCATGAGAGTTTTGAGCAGATCCCGTTCTCCTTAATTTATTATATTTATGCCCTTCCTGAATCAAAAACTATTATCATGAGCATTCTATTTTCTCCTCTGAAAATTAAAGGCTTAACCCTTAAAAACAGGGTTGCAATGGCCCCGATGTGCCAGTATTCCTCAACTGACGGTTTTCCTTCGGGATGGCACATGGTTCATTACGGGACAAGGGCAGCCGGAGGCGCCGGGCTTGTAATCCAGGAGGCAACTGCCGTTCTGCCCGAAGGAAGGATTACACCCGGTGACATGGGAATATGGAGCGATGAGCACATCGCTGCACTGAAACCGATAGTAGATTTCATTCACAGCCAGGGAGCCGTGGCAGGCATACAGCTTGCACATGCCGGGCGCAAGGCATCATGCGACCTGCCATGGAAAGGGGGAAGACAGCTCGAGCTTACAAATGGCGGCTGGCAGACAATTGCTCCCAGCAGCATCCCGTTCACAGAAGGAGACAGGCCCCCGGCGGAACTTGGAGAAGGTGATGCAGGGAACCTTGTTGCAGCATTCAGGAAAGCCGCATTTCGTGCAAAGGCCGCTGGTTACAAGGTGATTGAGATCCACAGCGCACACGGGTACCTCCTGCAGGAATTCCTTTCCCCGCTCAGCAACCTCAGGACTGACAAATACGGAGGTCCCTTCGAAAACAGGATAAGACTGCTTCTTGAGGTTACGGAAGCAATAAGAACGGTTTGGCCCTCCGAAAACCCTCTATTTGTACGAATCTCATCAACAGAATGGACTGAAGGAGGCTGGTCCGTTGAGGAAAGCGTAAAACTTGCAGGCATCCTTAAGGAGCTGGATGTCGACCTCATCGACTGCTCGTCGGGTGGCAACATAGCAAGCGCAAAAATCCCCTTCAGCCCGGGTTACCAGGTTCCATTTGCCGAAGCAGTCAGAAAAGCAGGGATACTTACGGGAGCAGTCGGTCTTATTACTTCATCGTTCCAGGCAGAATCTATATTACAGGAATGCAAAGCCTAACTGGTCATTCTTGGCAGGGAATTGTTGCGAAATCCATACTTCCCGCTCAACGCCGCAAAGGAGCTTGCATCAGATACTTCATGGCCCGATCAGTACCTAAGGGCGAAATAATATTCCATGTTGCAGCGTGACTGAGCTTGAATTATCCAAATTGCGGGCTGAGTCCTTTCACCGGGCTTTATAAGCGATGACTTCAACCTCTATTTCTGCTCCCAGCGCAAGGGCAGCGGCGCCAAAGGCGCTCCTCGCAGGATATCGTCCTTCTTCAAAATACGACTTGTAGATGACATTGAAATCGGACCATTTTGCCATGTCCCTGATCATTACAGTAGCCTTTACGACATCCTTCATCTCAAGACCCAGTTCGCCGAGCCTTGCCCTGATATTCTCCATTACCTGTTTTGACTGGTTGTTGAAATCCGGATCCAGGCTGCCATCGGCCGATGTCCCCAGCATACCTGACAAATAGATGAAGTCCCCGGCTCTTACCGCTTTTGAAAATGGGGCAGTTCCTCCTTCCTGCGGTATAAAAACCGGCGCCTCAGCTTCCGGGCCCGAGCAGGATGAAATAAAAAATGCTGCGACAATAAAGAGCAGCGCGGGCAGGTAATTGATTCTTGATTTGTACATAGGTTATATAGTTTAGTTTATTGTATCAACATTTTTGTAATATGCCATTTCCATACTTATGCCGTATTGTCATTGCAGGCTCCCTCTGTTTGGTTCATCGGCGCCCGTGACATTAAAATCAAAATCCGTCCGGACCATTATCAGTTATCTTTCAGATGCACGTTCAACAAGGGCAGCAGCCTCAGTCCCCTCCTGTTGTTTCCGGCATAGTTAAGGATTCCCAATTGCAGGCCATTAAGTTTTTGAGTATAGTTGAAAAGGGCTATCGTAAGACCGTTTGTCTGGTTTGTATTTGTGTAACCCGAAACTGCAATCCCGGTCAGGGAACCGGCTTTAAGATAAAGTCCCGAAATTCCGATCCCGTTAAGCTCATTTCCGCAAAAAACAACCGCAACGCTTGTTGCTATTCCGTTGATGTCGCTCCGGTCGGAACTTACAGCCAGTCCGCCGAAAGCTACTCCGTTTATACCTCCGGTTCCCCCGACGGCAATTCCTGATAAGGCAACACCTGTAATTCTTCCTCCCTGCGTTATGAGGCTGCTGAGCGAAATCCCGTTAATACTTCCGTTGGCAAATACATTCAGGCCTCCAAGGGACAGGCCCGTCAGATTTTTACTCGCAGCAACCCTTATTGCACCAAGGTTCAGCCCTCTGAGAATACCTCCTGTAGGCATGACTCCCGCAGAGATCCCGTTCACTTCGGAAGTATAGAACTGATCGCCGCTGAACCAGCTCTGGTAGTCCCCGGCCCACAGGGTGATATTGATCCCGTTAATCCGCCTTACATCCCTGTCGGCAATATTGAATCTCAATCCGTTAAATTCAAGTGAATTCCCAAAGCTCAGAAAATAACGCTTTGTGGGAATGTTCAGCGCCTTCCCTTTTGCGGGACCATCCTGTGCCGAAAGGCATCCAACAGAGATGCATCCTGCCAGCAACGCAAACAATACTTTTTTTTGCATTTGTTTCTTCCCCTGCAGTATTATTTTGCCTTAATCAGACACATCAAATTTACCATTTGATTTAATCGAAAGCAACTTAATCCGATTATCTAATTTGCTACATTTATGCGAAAGATTTATTAAGGTGATTCTGACTCCTCTGAAAATCCGGACGGCACTTTCCGGACTTATATTATTTGCACTATTCAATTCACCGGCAAGGTCGCAGGACCAGCCAGGCCTGATCCCTTTTGAGCAGGCCTATAAAAGAGTATATACAACCGTGCGACTGCAGGGAACAGCTCCTCTTATCGACGGGAAACTCGATGATGAGGCCTGGAAGAACGAAGGCAGCTGGTCGCAGAATTTCCTGCAGAATACGCCGGTTGAGAGAGGACAGCCGACATATCCGACACGGATAAAAATTTTGTATGATGACAGGAACATCTACTTTGCCCTGCGTGCCTGGGACCCGGAGCCGGATAAAATAAACAGGTTTGTGGGCAACCGCGATGATAATTCAATAGGCGACCTCATAAGCGTTGCCTTCGATACGTATCACGATTTCAGGGCTGCGCCCGAGTTCAACATCAATGCCGGGGGCAACAAGACCGACCTCATTGTAACCGACGCGCTTTCAGTCAACCTCAACTGGAATGCAGTATGGGAAGGCAAAACAGCAGTAAATGATTCGTCATGGACCGTCGAATTCAAAATCCCATTCAACCAGTTAAGATTCAATAAATCCGACTCAGGCATGGTATGGGGGCTCCATGTCAGAAGAATTGTGAGGCGCATACAGGAGACCGACCAGTGGAGCCTGATCCCGCGTAAAAACAGCGGACACGTATATTCATTCGGAACCATGGAGGGGCTGAAGGACATACCGAAACCAAGGCTCATTGAATTCCTGCCTTACGTTGCGGGAAAGGCAACATCGGCTCCTGTAATAAGCGGGAGCCCATATTCAAAGAACCCGAAATGGAACGGCTATGCCGGCCTCGACAGCAAGATAGGCGTAGGTGATTATACAATGGACATCACGGTAAATCCCGATTTCGGTCAGATTGAGGCAGATCCTTCGGTAATGAACCTTACTGCCCTTGAGACCTTCTATGACGAAAAACGTCCTTTCTTCCTCGAGGGCAAGCATATCTTTGATTTTTCTGCCGACAACAATCTTATGTTTTACTCCAGGCGCATTGGACATGTCCCATCCTATACTCCCCAGGTCGACAATGTAAATTCATTTTACCAGAGCCCTGAATTCACAAACATAATAGATGCCTTCAAGTTTTCAGGAACAACAAAAAACGGTATTTCAGCAGGTTTTCTGCAGAGCCTTACCCAGAAGGAGTATGCAAAAATTACAAGCGACGGAACCGAAACAGAGAAAGCAGTGGAGCCACTTACAAATTTTCTTGTAGAGAGGATCCAGAAAACGGCAAATAATGGAAACATCCAGATAGGTGCCATGCTTACTTCCACATACAGGTTTATAAATGACGAACACCTGGAATACCTGCCAAAGAGTGCATATACCGCCGGAGTAGATATGCTTCTTTACTCGAAGGAAAGGGAATATTACCTTGATTTTAAAGGCATGATGAGTTATCTGACCGGCGATGAAAAGGCAATGATAAACCTGCAGAGGAATGCCCTGCATTATTACCAGCGACCGGATGCTGCGGGCTACCTGGGCGTCGACAGCACCCGGAGATCGCTTAGCGGAACCGGGGGCTACCTGAGCGCCGGCAGACTTGGAAATAAAAGATTCATATTTTCTGAAAAGCTTACCTGGTGGTCGCCGGGCTTTGACATCAACGATGTGGGATACCTGCTGATGGCAGATGTGGCAGAAAACCTCACCCAGCTGGGAATCAGGCAGACGGAACCCAAAAAGCTGCTCAGGAATTATACCCTTACTGCCGGCCAGAAGAACGGGTGGACGTTCGGAGGCCTGAGCACGTATAATGATGCGGGTCTTCAGTTCAGGACACAGTTCACGAACAGGATGGATCTTTCAGTAAATGAATCATATGTCTTTTCCGAGATGAACACCCGCCTTCTCAGGGGCGGTCCCGCTTTCAGGCTTTCACCATACTGGAAAAACAGCATATCCTTCAATACAAACAAGTCGAAAAGAATTATTTTCAGTCTCGACAACAACAGCCTTCTCAGCAGTGACGGGGTATCGAAGCTCTTTTCAGTGCAGCCGGGAATAAGCCTGCGCATGGGTAACCATGTGTATTTCATCAGCAATTTCAGGTATACCCGGAATACCGACAACTTCATCTATGTGACCCAGAAAATGTCGGGAGACGATCTAAGGTATATTCTCGGAAAGATAAACCAGGAGACCTATAGCATGACATTCCGCCTCAACTATAACATTACCCCCGACCTTTCAGTACAATATTACGGAAGCCCTTTTGTTTCGAGCGGAAAATATGATGATTTCAAGAGAGCCGAAGACACTCATTCCCGGATTGAGGATGAGCGCTATCACAGTTTCACCGAAAGTGAAATATCCTATGATGAGGCTTCAAACAACTATACTGTAACGGAAGGTTCAGGCCAGTATTCATTTAAAAATCCCGATTTCAGCTTCAGGCAGTTCAGGTCGAACCTTGTTGCAAGATGGGAATACAGGCCGGGATCAACGATATACTTCGTGTGGGAGAACAACAGGAACAACCGCACAGGAGAATATATTCCTTCCTATGGTGAGAACCTGTCTGACCTTTTCGGCACCGAACCAACCAATGTATTTATGGTGAAGGTGAGCTTCTGGCTGGGTTTGTAATGAACAAGGAACCGGTTCATTCCGAAGTCTAAAACTTCTGAATTAATATGTTTTAAGTTAAAAATACTTAAAGGGGAATATCGCATATTTCCAAATAGTCTAACTTTCGGACAGTTTGTTAAATCCATGTTTAAGGAGGCTTTTGACCGTTCCGCGGGCCAATCCTGCAGGAAGAATTTCTCTTTACAAGGTTCAGGCAGGCGATTTACGGGAATATATGAAATCCAGGATATCGTTTCTTCTTTGCATTGTCCTCGCAGTGAATGCGAGTGGCCAGCAAGTTCCTGTGAAGGGGATTCCTCCGGGTTATGAGATCCGAATGAAACGCTATGTTGACTCGCTGAGGATAATTGATACCCACGAGCATCTCCTTGATCCTGAAATAATTAAAAAGAGTTTCTTCCTTGATTTTTCCTTGCTCTTTCAGCAGAACGGCTTTGATGACCTGCTGTCGGCAGGGATGCCATCGTCATACTATGATAAATTTTTCAATGACAGCATATCGCCGCTTGACAAATGGAATCTGATAGAACCATACTGGAATAACTCCTTTAACACATCATTTAACAGGATAATAATCAGCAGTATACGTTCGCTGTATGGTTTCGATGACCTGAATGCATCAACAGTTGGCCCCCTCTCGGAGAAGATCCGACGCGTGTACGAAACTGACTGGTTCAACAGGATCTTAAAGGACTCCTGCCGTATTGATTACATAATCATTGACGGGAACCAGCTTTCGCCAAAGGGAGAAAATATCCTGTCGGCAAGGCGCTTTGAAAGCTGGCTCAACGTGCGATCGAAATACACTATTGACTCGATTGCAATAATGCAGCTCGACCCGATATACACTCTTGAGGACTTCGTCAAGTCCCTGACTATTGACTTCGAGAAAGAATTGAAAGACGGTATGAGTGTTGTCAAGATTTTCTCTTCCTATTACCGGACACTTAGTTTCGAAAAGACAGAAACGGACGCCGCAAGGAAAGTATTCCGCAGTCTGCTGACAGGAGATGAAGATCTTGTGATTTCTCTCAGGGATGCAAAGCCCCTGCAGGACTATTTGATGCATCACCTTATGAGTCTTGCACGCAAGTACAGGCTACCAGTTGCAATTCATACAGGGATACAGGCCGGACTTGGAAAGATTATCGGCAACTCGAATCCTGAGCTGCTGGCAAACCTGTTCAATGATTATCCTGATGTGAACTTTGTCCTGTACCACGGAAGTTATCCCTTCGGCGGTGAACTCTCTGCACTTGCCAAAAATCACCGCAATGTGTATATCGATCTGAACTGGATGTATTCAATATCGCCAACTTACAGTGAGCGGTACCTGAACGAATGGCTTGAGATGGTTCCGGTAAGCAGGATTATGGCTTTCGGCGGCGATTGTGCCGTTGCAGAAAACGTCTACAGCGAACTAAAACTCGCGAAAAAGATAATTGTAAATGTGCTTTCGGACAAGATCAGTGAAGGCTATTTTTCAGAAGCCGAGGCAAGGAATGTCGCAAGGATGATACTGCACGATAACGCGGCGAGGCTTTACAATCTAAGATAGATCTACCTTATCCTCCGGGCCTTTGTCATCTCCCCTTTAATTGATTCGGGCATCATCCAGACTTTCTCGCAGCTCTCATCAGTATAATAAAGCCGCGATGGAGAAAATTTATCTGCGTCTCCGTCAGCCCAGAATGCATAGAACCTTTTATTTGCATTGACCGGCCTGCGAACAAAGGAATGATTATACATGCTGCCGGATGTAAGGTCGGCCATCTTCCGCCAGGTCATTCCTTCGTCATTGCTGACCCATGCGGCAATTTCTCCTCCCGTGCCGTATTTCTGTGGACCTGGTTCAGAAGGCCCTATTATTCTCCACTCATCATCTGATATGTAGAGCGAACCCTTGTCAAAGTTGTGCATTGATTCACACACTTTTGTAACCCTCCATACCCCGCTTTTGAGGTGTATTATGCACCATTCCCTGGGTTTGCCCGAGGGGCCGGGCCGGGTTTCGGTGCTTATAAGAGCAAGCACAACAGGGTTAGTATTCTTATCGAAGTTAATGTCGCAGAGGTAAACGAATTTCCCCTCAGCCTCAAAATCAAAAATAAGTGCCTCATTATCTGCACTTTTAAGAGGAATTTCGATTTTGTCGCCGGCAGCGGTTTCCCAGCTTTCTCCCTTGTTTACGGATTGAAGTATGTACAGATTCGTGCGCCGATCCCGGTTATTTTCCGGCATATAGTTGAATGCCGTTACAATCTTGTCGCCTTTCATGGCTGAAACCTGCAGATGCCCCCCGAATCCTGATAGATTTTTTCTTCCTTCCCAGGTCATTCCGTCGCGGCTTTTTTCAAATATAAGCTCCTCGCTCTTTGCAATTCTGGAATACAGGAGCATCAATTCACCATCGCCAGTGCGCCAGGGTTGTGGATATATCATTTCCTTTTCGGCAACAATCTCAAAAGAGTCGATTGAATAGGGCTTAACGCTTTTGTAGATCTGTCCCGGACGGGTCCGGTTTCTGCCGCTCACGAATACCCGGATAAATCCCTGGAAGTCTATTGAAAGTGAAGCATTGTCGAAGGGCTCGCGGACACCCATCTTGTCACAGACAACCACAGGCCGGGGAAAGCTTCGCAGGCGGTGATCATAATAAGAGATCATTATCAGTAGGTGCCTTTCAGATGGAGATGTTGTACCTCCGTATACAAAATACGTTTTTTTTGCCTCCGGCGAGTATATTGCAACAGGCCGGTGCCGTGATGCAAAAGTGGCTGCCGCCCCGGAAAACCTGAAAGAAGAATCACGGGGGCCTGCCTGGCTGTACCACAAGCCATAATAGCCGTCAATCCGCTGGTTCTGGGAAAACAAAAGCTCAGTTCCGTTAAACACGAACCAAATAAGCAATGCAAATAATCCCTTTCCGATCATAATCTGAAGGCAAACAGAAAGTCTGATTTTATAAATTTAGCAAAATTTTATTACCCTGAATCCACCTTCAACATATATGTTTCATATTCAGTGGTAAACAGATGCCAGTTATACTAATTGTAACTGTGAGAATCCTCCTGCAATGAAATACAATCGTCCTTTATAAGACTTTCATATTCACAGGATCCCAGTTAATAATTTTTTTATGGAAATAACTGTCGTTGCATGCAAGGGTGGGTGCGGCAGCCCTGAAGGCAAACTCCGGACCTTCGACAAGAGGCTTGTTCTCCCGTACTCCATCGAAGAAGTTGCGAAAGTGCTCCACGTGCTCGTCATAATCATCAGGTGCAACATAATTCACTCCGGGCTTCACCGGTCTTTTCTGTTCCTCGGCGCTCCACCTGGCATTGTATTTCTTCATGAGTTCGTCCTGCATGGCCTGGGGGTAAGAATAAATTGCATCCCATCCCCCTATGCCCGGAGCTTTTGACATAATGCTGTGCGATAGTTTAAATCCGTTGTCTGTCATTTCGAGAACGCCTTCATTTCCAATGAACCTTGTCATGCCCTTATCGCCCTGTCCGCTCACAAAATTCACCCTCAGCATTACCTGGAAAGCAGGATGCTCCTTCGATTCCGGATATTGCATAATGCCTGTCATTACATCCGGTACGTCACGCCCGTCCTTCCAGTAGCACAGCTGACCTGAAGCGAAAATAGTCT
>JALOMK010000049.1 GCA_025455505.1 Bacteroidales bacterium | reverse complement strand
TGTAGAAAGGATCTTCCCCATAGCATCGCCTTTCATTGATAAAATTGAGGTAAACAAGCATGGAAAGGTACGCAGGGCAAGAATATTCTACCTCCGTGACCTCACAGGCAAGAAAGCTCGTATAAAAGAGAAAAAGTTCTGATACGAACTGATTTCTTAATAACAAAGAGGCTGCCCGGTAAACCGGGGCAGCCTTTTCTGTTTTGACAATTCAGTCCTGCTGTCAAAGATTTTTTGCTTTCCTGAGTATCTCGTCGCCTTGTCTCCTTGCCTCCTCAATCAGCTTCTGTGACTGTTCATCTGCTTCCCTTACAATTTTTGATGCATTTTTCTCTGCTGTGCTCCTGAGAGTTTCTGCACCCTTTTTGGCACCCAGCTGCGCAAGAGTGCTTTTTTTGGAAGCATCAGCTATAAGTTTTTCCGCCTGGACATTTGCTTCGTCCCTGATTTTCTGTGCTGCCTTTTCGGCCTCTGCCCTTAGCATGGCTCCTTTCTCTTCAGCCTCATTGAGTAGTTGTGCTGCCTGTGTTTCAGCCTCTGAAATTGCTTTCGCCTTTGACTGATCCAGTGTTTTGTCGAGCGCCTGCTGAATCATCCCGGCAGCAGCTGCCTGGCTGGCACCCGACTGCTGAGAAGAACTGCCGAAAACAGGGGCCATGACAGGCTTTCCAAAAGTGCCGGTCACTTTAAGATTCACCTTCAGTACTTCTGAAGGTTTAAAAGCAAATCCAAGGGCAGAAGCCTGACTTGCAATATTATCGATGAGGGAATTTACATCTCCCCCCAGATCGGAACGTGGTATCTCGGTCTTAACAAAATAGTTAAGCGTCTGATCGATACCGTGGTCACCGCTTATATTCATTTTCAGGTTACCGGTCCTTACATCAAAGGGATTTACAATTATCCTGCCATCAGCTATCCTGAAGCTTGCAGAAACGTTCCTGAAAGTGTTTGTGTATTTGTCACCCAGTTTCAGAGTTTGCTTTACAAGGCTGAAAGTCTTCGAGTCAACCAGGGTGAGCTGCTCTGAATTAAAACTTCCCGAGCCTGAAATTGTATTTGCAACAGGCATGAAATCCTTGCCGAGAAGGCTCTGGTAATCGAGAGAAGCACTTATGCGGCCATCAATTCCCTTTGCGGCGGGGGCAAGAAGGCGGACAGTATTGAATGCGTTGAACGCTTCTCCTACTCCAATGTTATTTACAGAGAGAGCTGCCCGCATTGAAGGTTTAAGTGTGTCCCGCGTATCGTAGAGTGCATTCAGCATCATTCTTCCACCCAGCATGTTCATTTCCGAATCGCGAAGCGACAGTATCCCGTCGCGTATCAGTATTTCTCCTTTTATGCCCGTGGCGTCTATCCTGTCATATACGAACCTGTCGACTTCTGCATTAAACCTGAAGTCCAGGTTTCGCGGTATGTTTATTGTCTGGAGAGCAGCAGTATCTTCAGCTTCTGAAGTTTCGCCGGCAAAACCTGCAAGCAACTCTGTGGCATCTGTGAGTTTTGAGCGAAGCTTAAGCTCCCCTTTCAGCGTGCCGTCGCTGAAAAAATACTGAATATAGTCTTCAAGCCTTCCATCCACTGCAAAATCACTTTTGCTTCCGATCCTGATCCCAGATGCCGAAAGTGCAGCAAAAGCTGGTGTGAATGTAAATTCTGCAGCTGCAATATTTACCGCCGGATAACCAGAGGCGGCTACCGCCATTTCGCTGATATTCAGTTTGCCGGATGCTTCAAAATTGTCGTGTTTTTCATTTTCGACCTGCGACATCTTTCCTGCAAGCCTGACTGACATCCTGAGCAGGCCGGAAAGATCGATGCTGTCGACAGGCATTGCTTTAAGAATTGCTGCAAGGTCGATTGTCCCATCCAGTCCAAGCCTGAAATCCGGATCACTCACCGGCGTCTTAAGTCCGAAATTCATCCTGAAGCGGTTTCCTGCAAGCTCCATCTGGAATGGATCAATTGTAACTACTGAATTGTCAGTAGATCTACCGTCAAAAAAGATATCTGATTCCAGGGAAATGTTTGTTATCTTTTCAGGAAGGGCAGGATAGCTGATAAGCCCGTCCTTAACTGAAATGTCAAGCCTGATGTCGGGATACGTAGAGTCTGTTTCACTGTAGATGCCGTTTGCGCTTCCGTTTAAACTGAAAGAGCCTTCAGCCAAAAGGTCGCTGTAGTCATTCATGTAAACGGAGGGAACGAGGGAGAGCAGTGATTTGAATGAACTGTTCTGCGAGCTGAACTCAAGCCTGGTTTCGATATCATCACCAGGCATTATCACTTGTCCTGATACATTTATGCCAAGGTCATTCAGCGAAAAGAACCCGTTTTGCAGAGTAAAGATATATTTGTCCATGTCTGCAGACAGGTCAAGGTCGGCTCTGATCTTCGTTTTGTCAAGATACTTAGTCCCCTCCATAAGGTATGTTATCATCCCGGAAGCCAGAGTCATCCTGAGATTTGTCTGGGATAGCGACATGTCGCCGCTAAGGTTGAACTCCATATCAGACAGGAATACGTGCATGTCCGCTTCGTGGTCGCGATAGGCTATTGTGCCTCTTACGATCTCAAAATTCCTGAGATTTACCTTCATTTCCGCTGAACCGGTATCCTCAGATCCGCTTTCAACTGAGGTGTCAGCCATTATGTCCCAGTTTGCGCTGCCGTCTTCCAGGACGATAGCATTAAGCAAGCCGTCTTCAATTACGACCGAATTTATTACATACCCATCTTTTCCGAATATGCTCGCCAGGTCAAACACCAGTCTTGTTTTCCCGATACTGGCAAGAGTGTCGTTATCAAATACTTCCTTCCCTGTGACAAGAAGGTCGCTGAGTGAGAATGTGAGATCGGGAAAGTGCCTGAACAAGCCCAGGCTGTAGTCGCCGAAAGTGACTTTTGCGTTAAGCGATGCATTGATTTCTTTTTCAACCTTCTCACGGATCCTGTCTTTGAAAAGTAGCGGCACTGCAATTGCAAAAACAAGTACCAAAACAAAAAGACCGGCAATTATTTTCAGGCCAAGGGATAATCCTCTTTTCATAGCACCAAGCTGTTTTAATTTGTATAACATTCTGCCCTTGTCAATGTTCGGGCTCCATCCGCTGTTATAATACGAATCAGGCCTGTAATTATTGCAGAAAACATCAATTAGCTGCTGATTTGACATCATCAATTGAGATTGATCAATACCGGATTACACTTTTAAAAAAATTCGTATATTTGCCCCCTGAAAACTTACATACAGCCGGATTTGCCCTGTACATCGGGCTGGTTGCAGAACTGAAGTTCAAGAATGTAAGTACCCGTAGCTTAATTGTCCCGATTTATCGGGATGGCTGCGGACCAGAAAGATAAGAAGGACCTGTAGCTTAATGGATAGAGCATCTGGCTACGGACCAGAAGGTTGGGGGTTCGAGTCCCTCCAGGTTCACAAAAGAAACCCCCGGAATTATTCCCGGGGGTTTTCATTTGTCAGTAAGCGATCTTAACCGGTTTTATTTTTTAGGGCCGGGACAGACGGCTCTGGTTACTTCCGTTATTGTAAATGAATACCAATCAACAATACAAGACATAATGTAATGAGTGCCTTCATCTCCCACCAGGTGGATCTTGCCCGTAACAACCCCAATATACTCAGCTTCAACCTGGATTTCGGTTCTCCAGACCTCCTTAATTCTGAATTTTTCACCGTTTGAGCCAAATATTGTACCAGTATACTGGCTGTTGCACCATACCGCTACTCCGTTTTTAACATGCCCGATATGATGTTCAACCTCAATGCCGCCGGTGAGGATATCAACTAAAATTATTTCGCCATTTTCATCAGTGCAGAATACTGGCCATACAATGTCTTCATAGATCTTACCTTTGCCAACGTAGGAATAGTTTTGAGCACCGAGTTCCGTGAGACCAATGCCTATAAAAAGGCATAACAAAAAGAATGTTCTTGTTTTCATACCTTTGGATTTTAGTTAATAATTATACTGTCCGAAATGTTGTAAAAGGCATTATGAATAGTCTTCATAATGTATATTTGAATTTCAGAGACAACTATTTACTTTTTATTTTATTTAACATAAAGTACCTCAAAACTAAACAGAAAATTTACAGCCGGCAATTCTAAATTTTGCTTCTGCGTTCCAAAAATTTGACTTAAAGTACATTAGCCGCCAAAGTGTCAGCACTGATCAGAAATTCGACTCTAAATGTTATGGATTGCAATGGCATTTTTATTGCAGGATTCCTTTCTTTAAAATTTTGGTAAATTGACAACCCCTTGCTGAAATTATCCTTGCTGCAAATTCTGAATGTCATTGGATGCAGGTTGCTTAATACTCGGATTAAGGCTAATTTTTGCCTGATCGCAACCTTTTGTTAGTAACCGGGTTGCGTTTTTTATTTATTGTTGATAAACAATTTACATGCCACTTTGTTAGAGATAAGTATTAATTTAATTTTGCATCTGGATCAAAGTTAAAATTATGAATATTAACAAGATAGACATAATCAAACACCCTGAAGGAATAATGCGGAGAAATAAATCCGCAGCAATCGTGCTGATGATTGCTATTGTCGCTTTGCTTGCCGCTTGCAGCAGGCAATCGTGTCCGAACGAGACCCGAAGAGACCTTCCCTTCATCGAGTACAGTTTTAAGAACAAGAGGTAAAAAGTAAAAAGATTAAAATGAAAGAATTCGAATATTATAACCCGGTAAGGATATTTTTCGGCAGGGATCAGGTATCGAAAATATCGCAGATGATCCCTTCAGGGAGCAAGGTGATCCTGCTTTATGGTGGCGGCAGCATTAAGAAGAACGGCGTATATGACAGAATCATGGAAGCGCTTACAGGTTACGATGTAACCGAGTTCGGAGGCATAGAGCCAAATCCGCTTTATGAAACTTCAATGAAGGCTGTTGAGATAATAAACAGCAAGGGCATTGGTTTCATCCTTGCAGCGGGCGGAGGATCTGTAATTGACGCTGCAAAGTTCATTGCAGCAGCCTCACTCTATGAAGGCTCAGATCCCTGGGACATCTTATCAGGAAGCGTCCCTGTAAAGGCGGCCATACCTCTCGGAGCAATCCTTACACTACCGGCGACCGGGACCGAGATGAACAAAAATTCGGTCATCAGCCGGAAGTCGACAACAGAAAAACTTGCATTTGCCTCTCCCTTTGTTTATCCTGTATTTTCAATACTTCTTCCCGATGCTGCCGGTACTCTGCCTCCGGCACAGGTAGCAAACGGGGTAGTTGACGCTTTTGTGCACGTGATAGAACAGTATCTCACCTACCCCGCCAATTCACCGGTCCAGGACAGGTTTGCCGAGGCGATACTCCTAACGTTGATTGAAGAGGGACCAAAGGTTTACAGGAATCCCTCAGACTATGAAGCGATGTCAAACCTTATGTGGAGTGCCACCATGGCTCTCAACGGGCTTCTAAGCTGCGGAGTTCCGGGAGACTGGTCAGTGCACACTATAGGTCATGAGCTCACAGCGCTGCATGGCATAGATCACGCGCGCACACTTGCAATCGTCCTGCCCGGAGTATGGAAAAAGCTCAGGGCTGAAAAGAGTGCAAAACTCCTCCAGTATGGTGAGAGAGTCTGGAAGATAACTGAAGGAAGCGAGGATCAGAGAATTGATGCCACAATAGAAAGTACTGTCAGTTTCTTTGAATCGCTTGGAATAAAGACAAGACTGTCCGACTATGGAGTAGGCAGTGAGACAATTGACCTGATCGCTGGCCGTTTTGAAAAGCGCCGCTGGCTATCCCTGGGCGACAGGGGGCTTGTGACACCCGAGCTTACAAGACAGATACTGGAAGTTCAGAAATAATAAACTCAATCTGCCGTCTTTCTTTCCCCGGGAAGGAATGATATTATAAGTGCCCCGGCCAGAGCCATGGCTATTACAACAATGAATCCAGTCATATAGCTGGCCGAAGCCTCATTATATAGGGCTCCGACAAGCATGGGTGTCAGTGACTCCGCAAGTCCGTCTGCAACCAGTATGATGCCCATCACCCGGCCGAGTATCTTTACGCCGAACAGGTCGCCCGCCATAAGCGGTATAATCATATAGTCGCCTCCCAGGCCAATCCCAAATACTGCAGCAAAAATATAAATGCGCCCGGGGAACTCAGGCATCAGCAGCAGAGGAATTGATAGGCCCACTATCAGGTAAATGAGTATCATAACATGCTTGCGCTTCATAATATCGGCAAGGAATCCCATTATCAGCCGGCCGGCAAGGCTCATGAACAACACGAGTGACATAACACCGGCAGCCTCGGTCTGGGTATAGCCGAGATCACGCAGGTAGAGTTTCAGGTGCTGGTTTACGCCTCCCACAGCCCCGATCGAGCACATGCTTCCAAGCGCGAGCACATAGAACAATGGGTTTTTGAGTATCCGGGACAAGGGTATCTGGGGTCCTGAGTCAGCCTCTTTTTCTTTTACTGAATGAGTATCCTTCAGAAAGAAGGAAAGGGGAACAGCTATCACAATAACAAGAAATCCAAGTGTAAGAAGGGCCAGATGCCAGCCAATGTTTCTTTCAAGACCTGCGGCTATTAGAGGCACAAGGGCTCCTCCTGTGCCTATGCCAAGGTAGGCAATCCCCATTGCTTTACCCCTGTTTTTCGTAAACCAGCGGGAGATAAGTACCTGGCAGGGCAGCGGACCCCCGAAGACATAGCCAAGGGCAATGAAGATGTAAGCGACGTAAAAAAGGCCCAGCGAATCCATCATGCTCAGGGCTATCATTGCCGAACCCGTCATAAGTGCCCCTGCCATAAGCATCCTGCGAGGTCCGTACCTGTCGATAAGCCAGCCTGCAATGAACCCGAAAAGCGGAGCCACCAGGAGCTTTCCAAGGGCATTGCCTGAGGTTACGACAGTTCGCGACCAGCCGAACTCCTTCATGTAAAAATCATAGAAGAAGGGCAGTCCGTACAGGGCGAATCCGACTATTGCAAGAAGCGACAGAAACGCAGTTGATAACACATATATGTCGCTGCTGCGTCTTATCGTACCCGACTGCAGACTCTCTGCATTTAGTTTTAACATGGATTAAACTGTATTGACAATAAAAAGAGGCTATTATAACATCACTGTGTAATCTTCTCAAAGGAACTACTTGTGAACTTAATTTCATCCCGGGACTGAGACAGCCAAAGTATAAGTTCTGAAAAATGATTGACAAAGCCTGCCATGTTCTCAAAATCAAAATATGCCGCCTCGTCACGCGGGGAATGAATGTAATCGGCAAGTGCCGTTGTGGCGAAAGTGCCGCTGGGGATACCGATAGTTTTTCCACCTGCCGAGGTGACGCGCGAGAATGAAATATTGTCTGATGAAAAGAAGAGCTGGTCAGCAAGTTTAATCGTGTCAACCAATTTCCAGTCCTTCCCGGAATTGAACCTGCCTATCAGGTCATCGAGGTCTGAAACCTTACACCCCGTCATGTAGTACCTGTTTTTTCCAAGGAACTCTGAGTGTCCGGTCATTTCGAAGTTGATATTCGCATATATGTTTTTAAGGGGGACAGGACAGTTTGAAACAAAGTGCCTTGAGCCTCGCATTCCGCTTTCCTCACCGCTGAATGCAGCAAAAATTATTGAGCGCCCGGGCCTGATGCCGGAATTCTTAATATTCCTCGCTACCCCGATCAGTGAGCATGTCCCGGCAGCGTTATCGTCGGCCCCGTTATAAATTGAATCGGCATCATTACCTTTTCTCACACCGACATGGTCGAAATGAGCCGTAATAACTATATACTGGCCCCTGAGAACCGGATCTGCACCTTCGATATAGCCGATTACATTCCTCTCGCTTACAGTCTTTTGCTGCCTTGTTGCAAATGAATAGTCCTGGATGTATGAAGCTGTGCCTGGCACAGGTTTCAGGCCACAGGAGATGTACATTTCACTTATCCATTCAGCGGCCTTTTTCATTTCGGGCGATCCGTTTGCCCTGCCCCTCATCTCATCGGATGCGAGATGACTTACCCAGGATTTCAGTTCTTCAGGCCCAATCTTCACGGGATTGTCTTCAGAGGGAGTAATGAATGCTGTTTTCAGAGCAAGAAGCGGGACAATCAGCAAAAGCGGCAGGAAATTATTCATAGCATTTAGATTTATTATTATAACGTGTTTCCAGCAAGACGAGAAAGGCTGTAATAACCTGCGCCGGTTATTGCGGAATCAGCTTTCAGGAGCGCCCGCTCGATCATAATCGACGACCGGCAGTTCTCAAGCGAATTTCTGAATGCACTTTCCCGAATTAGTTCCAGGTAACCTCCTTCTGCCTCTGCCATTCCCCCTCCAATTACAACCATCTCTGGAGCGAAAATTGAAATTATGTTTGCGATTCCCACTCCTATAATATCTGCATTCTCCCTGACAACTCTCATTGCAACCCGGTGTCCGGAATAGCTCAGCTCAAATATCTCCCTGCATGAAGGTAACTGAGGATAATTTCCCTTCCCAGACAGATCACTGAACCTTCGTACCATTGCATCTGCCGAGGCCAGTGACTCCAGAGAGCCTTTAAGGGAGGCAATCTTTGAAGCACCTCTGTACCTGACTATCATCTGACCAATCTCTCCTCCCGCATTATTGACTCCCCGGTAGAGCCTGCCGCCTATGATTATACCACCGCCTATGCCTGTACGAAGAGCAATGAATACGACATTTTCTTTTCCCTTCGCCGCCCCGAAGCTATGCTCTGCAATAGTCATCATGTTTGCATCATTGCCGGCAAAGGCAGGGAGACCTGTTTCCCTGTTGACAATATCCGCAAGCGGGACATCTGTCCAGTCTTTGATTCCATGGTCGGGCCCGGCAACAACTCCGTTCCTGTGATCGACAAAGCCTCTTGCAGAAATGCCTACACAAATCGGGTTTATTCCCAGTTCGGCAGCAGTGCGCCTGGTTTCCCTGACAGCTTCAGTAAGTTTTGCCGTAATGTAATCACGAGTCTGGATCCTGTCAAGTTCCCAGGTCCTGGCAATGAGGATTTCTCCTCCTATCCGCACAATTGCAATTCTGATTGAATTGCGGCCAATATCAGCACCGATAGCTGCAGCATGCCTGAACATAGCTTCAAATTCGTGTCCTTTACAAAAATAGTTTTAAAATCGAGTTATGAGCTTTGTGTCTCGAAAATTCATTTGAACACTCATTTTTTCTACCTTTGGCAATCATCATTGAGCAGGGAAATGATAAAAAAGGTAAGAGAGATATTAGACCGTGAGGCGGATGCAATCCGCAGCATTCCCATTGACGGAAGCTTTGAAAGGGCAGTAGAGATAATACACATGCATGTTCATTCAAAGGGAGGAAAGCTTGTAACAAGCGGCATGGGTAAGGCAGGTCAGATAGCGCATAACATAGCAACCACCTTCAGTTCCACCGGGACACCTTCAGTATTCCTTCACCCGAGCGAGGCCCAGCATGGAGATCTGGGGATTTTGCAGGAGAATGATGTGCTGCTTGCAATATCAAATTCCGGAAAGACAAGGGAAATAACTGAACTCATTGAGCTTAAAAACAACCTTTATCCCGGCATTCCTGTAATAGTTATAACCGGAAACAGCCAAAGTCCCCTGGCAATGAAAGCCGATTGCTTCATTTCCACAGGAGCACCTTCCGAGGTATGTCCTCTGGGGCTTACACCCACAACTTCAACAACTGTCATGACAGTGATTG
>JALOMK010000048.1 GCA_025455505.1 Bacteroidales bacterium | reverse complement strand
TTTGCAACCTTAACCCTGTCTGCATGGTTGTTGAAAATATTGAGATGTATTGCTGCTGTGAGTGCATCGCGCATAGTGTTCTGCTGGTACAGGAATCCCGGGTTTGTGCCGGGTTCCACCTGGAACCAGTTGCCCCACTCATCAACAACAAGTCCCTTTGTCTTTTGCGGATCATACCTGTCCATTATTGCAGAGTGCTGCTGAATAATGTTGTCCATCTGCAGGTTCATCCTCATTGTCTCGAACCACTCCCGTTCGTCGAATTTAGTTGCAGAACCCTTGTATCCCCAGCCGTCGACAATTGAATAATAGTGTATCGACAGGCCCTGGAACCTGGCACGTGTCGACCCGTCCTTCATCAGGGTTTCAGTCCATGCAACATTGAAATCCGAAGGACCGCAGGCAACCCTGTAGAGCCTGTTTTCGCCATAATTGTTGAGGTAGGTTGAAAACTGTCTCATCACATTTGAATAATAGGCATCTGTCATGTTGCCGCCGCAGCCCCAGTTTTCATTCCCTATTGCAAAGTATTTAACCTTCCAGGGTTCCTCACGTCCATTCTGCTTTCTGAGCTTAGTCATGGGGCTTTCGGCATCGGAAGTAAGGTATTCAACCCATTCAGCCATTTCCTGTACTGTTCCTGATCCCACATTCCCGTTTATATAGGCATCGCAGCCGAGGAGTTCGGTAAGCCTCATGAATTCATGGGTCCCGAAGGAATTGTCTTCAGTTACGCCTCCCCAGTGGGTATTGACTATTGAAGCCCTGTTCTGCTTCGGACCTATGCCGTCCTTCCAGTGATAGGTATCGGCAAAGCATCCGCCCGGCCAGCGAAGGTTCGGAACCTTTATCTCCCTCAGGGCATAAAGGACATCATTTCGTATACCCTCAGTATTGTCAATCTTCGATTCAGTGCCGACCCAGAGTCCTCCATAGATACAGGTTCCGAGATGTTCCGAGAAATGCCCGTAAACATCCTTACTTATAACTGCTCCCGGGTTATTTGCAATCACAACCAGCTGGTTGACTGTTAAAAGGTTTTCCTTCTGCGCTTCGGCTCCCGAAGCAATGACCAGCATGATTAACAAAGAAAAGATCAGTTTTTTCATAATTGCATGATTTTGACGTAATGGCATTGGCAAATCAAATAGCGCTCATTTCAATATAGTTCCCCAGGGCTTTATACTTTTTGAACAGGGCATCATAGGCAGCTGCCCTGGAGGGATCCGGCCTGTATTCCTTTTCAAAGCCTCCGCCCATTGCTTTCTGGGCCGAAGGAACATCTTTATGAACCCCTGCAACAACCGAAGCTGCCATTGCAGTGCCAAGGGCGCAGGTCTGGTCTGAACTTGCAACCTTTATTGGCATGTTAAGAACATCCGAAACAACCTGCATAACAAAGGGATTCTTTTTTGCGACTCCACCGATTGCAATAACGCCGTCGATTTTCACGCCCTCGGAGATGAATCTCTCGTTTATCATTCTCGATCCGAAGGCTGTGGCTTCTACAAGCGCCTTGAATATTCTCGGGGCGTCCGAACCGAGGGAGAGCCCGGCTATTGCACCTTTAAGCTCCTGGTTCGCATCAGGAGTCCGGCGGCCGTTCATCCAGTCGAGGGCCAGTATTGCCGAGTCCTCCGGCTCAAGATCCTCAGCCCTGCGGCTCAGTTCAGTAATTATCCTGTCGGATGTCTCCGTTTCAATACGCTTTTTAAGGTCATCATCAAGCCAGTTCATTCCCCCGATAATGTCTGTAACCGGCCATAGGAGTAACTTTCCGAACCAGGCATAGATATCACCGAAGGCCGACTGCCCGGCTTCGAGACCAAGCATGCCGGGTACAATTGAGCCATTCACCTGTCCGCATATCCCGGCGACAAGTTTTTCATCCCCGCTGTGCAGCGGTGAAATAATCATGTCGCATGTAGATGTTCCCATTACCTTTACAAGCTGGCCCGGCCTTATCTCACCTCCAACTGCTCCCAGGTGGGCATCGAAGGCGCCTACACCGATTATGACACCTGCAGGGAGCCCCAGCTTTTCAGCCCAATCGGGGGCTATGACGCCGGCTGCCTCATCACAGGTAAAAGTTTTATTGTAAAGACGATCCCTCAGACCGGCGAGCTGTGGCTCGAGCATGACAAGGAATTCTTCGGCCGGCAGACCTTTGAAATCAGGATGCCACATTGCCTTATGCCCGGCTGCGCACCTGCTTCTTTTTAGTCTCAGAGGATCGGTGTCGCCACAGAGAAGAGCCGGTATCCAGTCGCAATGCTCCACCCATGAAAAAGCATGCTCCCTGACCCTCTCATTTGTCCGTACAACATGCAGTATTTTTGACCAGAACCATTCAGATGAATATATCCCGCCTTCGAACATTGTGAAATCAGTTCCTCCCCAGGTTTTGGCAAGGGTGTTTATCTCGGAGGCTTCCCTCACTCCCGTGTGATCTTTCCATAAGATGAACATTGCGTCAGGGTCATCCGTGAATCCGTCTTTCAATGCCAGCGGTGTTCCTTTTCTGTCAACTGCAACAGGAGTTGATCCCGTTGTATCGACGGAGATTCCCTTTATGTTGCTTATGGTATTTGTGTCCAGGCCGCTGATAGCACCTTTCACAGATGCTTCTAGTCCTTCTATATAATCGAGCGGATGCTGCCTGAAGCTGTTTGTTGCCGGGTTGCAGAAGAGTCCCTTCTTCCACCTGGGGTATTCGAAAACAGATGTTCCTTCAATTTTCCCTGTGGAGCAATTGGCTACAACCGCCCTGACCGAGTCGGTGCCATAATCGACACCTATAACATAATTGTCATTCATTCCCATATTCTTAATTTATTTGTCATTGCTTCCTGCCTGCCCGTAATAAGCGTCTTTGCCATGCTTGCGTTTAAAATGCTTATCAAGCAGCATCCCCGGCATCGGGGAGCTATGGCCCAGCATGACGGTATTGTATGCCATTCTTGCGATCTCTTCGAGGGCCCCGGCGTTTCGGACCGCATCCGCCGCATCCCTGCCCCACGAAAATGGTCCGTGACAATTCACAAGCACCGAGGGGACAGCACAGGGATCGGCATTACGGAAGGTTTCGGCTATCAGCAGGCCTGTATTCATTTCATAATTATCCCTGACTTCCTCGGCGGTGAGCATCCGGGTGCATGGCACTTCTCCGGCGAAATGATCGGCATGAGTTGTTCCAAGAGGAGGGATTGCCCTTCCTGCCTGGGCCCAGGATGTGGCAAAGCAGGAATGAGTGTGTACCACTCCTCCGGCGCACTCAAAGCACCGGTAGATCACCAGGTGTGTTGGAGTGTCTGTCGATGGGGCAAGGAAACCCTCGATTATATTTCCATCGATATCGATAACTGTCATGTCGTCCGCTTTCATTTTGCTGTACGCGACCCCTGAAGGCTTTATTACAATAAGGCCTGATGCTTTATCCCTGCCGCTGGCATTTCCCCATGTATGTATGACCAGGCCCTGCCTCACAAGATCAAGGTTCGCCTCAAATACTTCTTCCTTAAGTTGTTCTAGCATATTGAAATCAGGTTACATTAATTTACATCAAGGTTAAAATAAAAGCCGTTCCTTGTCAGAACCTGGTATCTTTCCCTTATAAACCTGTAGTACCAGGCCCCTTTCCTGGAAGTCTCTTTTTCCTTTTCATCGAGTTTCTCAAGTATATTCATCGCAAGAATTTTCTTCCTGAAATTCCTTTTGTCAACAGGCCTCTGGTAGAGTGCTTCATAGAGATCCTGGAGCTGCACCAGGGTGAACTTTTCAGGAAGAAGCTCAAAGCCTACAGGTTTTCTCTTGATCTGTTCCCGCAGGTTTTCGAGAGCATCTGCAACCATCGTTCCATGGTCGAAGATCAGCTCAGGAAGCTTGAGTATCGAACGCCAGTGAGCATGGTAAAGCCCGGCAGCGTCAGGGCTCAGATCCTGGATTTTTATAAGTGCGGAATACGATACTGATATCACCCTGGCTCCCGGATCGCGGTTCAGGCTGCCATAGGTAGAAGACTGGCTCAGATGCATGTGGTCAAGCCCTGTAAGCCGTTTAAGCACCCTTGATGCTGCCGCGTCGAGTGACTCGTCATCCTGCACAAACCCTCCTGCCACCGACCATTTACCCTTTGCAGGTTCAATGCTCCGTTTTATAAGAAGGAGCTTGATCTCCTTTTCAGCAATGTCATACGCGAAGATTATGCAATCGACTGCAACAAGATGCTTGTGAGAGCCCTTATATAGCTTCATAATCTTCCTTGTTTATAAGATCAGCCAATACCTGCTGACATATGGTAATATAATTCATTCCATCTAAGCTCTCTTTTCAGGGCCGACAGGTCGCATCCTGCTCCGATGTGAACGAATTCCAGACCCTGCATCTCTGAAAAGTCCTCAAGGTATTCCGCGGTCAATGCCGATGAAAAGCCAGTATGATGGGCGCCTCCGGCATGAATCCATGCAGCGGCTGCTCTTTTCAGGTCGGGAAGAGGTTTCCAGAGCACACTTGCAACAGGGAGTTTCGGCATTGCCGGGCACTTTACAACCTCCACATCATTCACTATCATCCTGAATCTGTTGCCGAGATCGATCAGGGAGGCATTCAGAGCCTTTCCGGTTGCAGTTTTGAATACAAGTCTCGCCGGATCTTCTTTACCTCCAATGCCGAGCTGATGAACCTCAACTTTCGGTTTGCCCGAGGCAATTGAAGGACAAACTTCAAGCATATGAGCGCCAAGGACAAGCATCTGCCCGGGATCCATGTGATATGTATAATCTTCCATGAAGGAAGTTCCTCCTTTGAGCCCTTCTGCCATAACTTTCATTGACCTTACAAGCGCCGCCGTTTTCCAATCGCCCTCGGCACCGAAACCGTAACCCATCGACATGAGTCTTTGCACTGCCAGTCCGGGAAGCTGTCTCAGCCCGTGAAGGTCCTCGAAGGTTGTTGTAAAGGCGCTGAACCCCCCCTCATCAAGGAAGTTCTTCATACCAATTTCAATGCGGGCGGCCTCTGACAAAGTCACGGATTCTGCAACGGCTTTTGTAAGACTGTACTCCGAAGAATATTCAGCGATAAGCTTCTTTATTGCTGCTTCAGGTACCTCATTTACCTTTTTTACAAGATCTCCCACTCCGAACCCATATACAGCGTACCCCATTTTTATCTGGGCGCTTACCTTGTTCCCTTCTGTCACTGCAACGTCCCTCATGTTGTCGCCGAACCTTGCAATTTTCATTACTGATGCATCACTGATGGCTGCCGCAGCCCTGGTCCACACTGCAATACGGCCAATGACTTCATCATCGCTGAAATGCCCAACAACAACTTTTCTCCTAAGCCGCATCCTTGCCCCGATGAACCCGAATTCCCTGTCGCCGTGTGCCGACTGGTTAAGGTTCATAAAGTCCATGTCTATGCTCTCCCAGGGGATATCCCTGTTTAGCTGGGTATGCAGGTGAAGTAGAGGCTTGTTGAGGATATTAAGTCCGCCTATCCACATCTTTGCCGGTGAAAAGGTATGCATCCAGGCAATGAGACCTGCACACTGAGCGGCATTGTTTGCCTCCATGCATATCTGCAAAATCGAATCAGGTGTTGTGAGGACAGGCTTAAAAACAACCTTAAGAGGGATGGCAGGAGATTTATCGAGAGCAGCGGAAATAACGGCTGAATCTGCGGCAACCTGCTTAAGCGTTTCGGGCCCGTACAGGTGCTGGGAACCTGTGATAAACCAGACTTCTTTCATTTTCATTATTACAAATAATTGAGTTTACCAATCCACAAATCACCAGAAGTATGCATAGAACGCGACAATTACAATAATTACAAGTCCCGAGAAGAGGAGATCCCAGTTGTTCCAGCTGGCGCGCGTCAGTGCTTTTTCCTCGGCTGTCGCTGATCCGACATACAGACCCCTTATTGCTGCCGGATCGGCCTTTGGCGTTACCATGCTCGTGACTATCATTATGATTATTACAAGGAAGAAAATAACTATCTCGTAATGGAGCCAGTTGGGAGCCAGGAATACCCTGTATATAAGACCGTCAGGGTTTACCCCGCCCTCGAAAACCTTCAGCCCCAGCCTTGTCATCCCGAGAATGAATCCCGACGCAAGACCGATCAGTCCGGCCATGGGAGTTGTCCTTTTTGATGCTATTCCGAGAAGGAAAACTGCCGCAATCCCGGGGGCAAGAAGCGATTGAACGTCCTGAAGGTAAGCATAAAGCACCTTACCGAGACCTCTCATTACGGGAATCCACATAATGCCCAGAACTACGACCACGACTGTAGCAATCCTTCCCACCTTTACAAGTTCCTTTTCAGTGGCAAGGGGCTTGAATTTAGTGTAGAAATCAACGGTGAACAGGGTCGCAGATGAGTTAAACAGCGATGCAAGAGAGCTCATCAGGGCTGCAAGAATACCTCCGACAACAAGGCCCTTGAAGCCAAGAGGAAGAAGTTCCCTGACAAGTATTGAAAAGGCCGCATCGGAGCTTGTGAGATTGATGGCACCCTTTGCATTCAGTGAATAAGCTATCATTCCCGGGATAAGGAATATAAAAACAGGGGTTAACTTGAATGCAGCACCCAGGATGGCTCCACGGCGCGATTCAGCCTGGTTCCGTCCTGAAAGCACCCTCTGAACAATGAACTGGTCCGTACACCAGTACCAGAATCCGATAATTGCCGAACCCAGTATGACTCCTGTCCAGGGATACTCAGGGTCAGTTGAGGAACGCATAAGCTGGGTCATGGTGTCACCCGCATCATTGACAGGGACAGCCCTGCAGATTTCCATCATTTCCGACCAGCCTCCGAGTTTGATAAGCCCGATCACAAGCACTGCAAGTGATCCGACAAGAAGAACAGGCGTCTGCAGGACCGAGGTCCAGAGAACGGCCTTCATCCCACCCAGGGTTGTATAGATCCCCGTAAGTATGACAAGACCCACGGCGCTTATCCAGAAGAAGTCAATACCAAACATCGATTCTATGCCGAACACCTCCTTGAACACAATGCCTCCTGCATATACTGTGACAGCCACTTTTGTGAAAACATAACTGACAAGAGAAATTATCGATAATATGCTCCTGGATCCTTTATTATACCTTTTTTCAAGGAATTCAGGCATTGTAAAAACGCCGCTCCTCGCATAAAAGGGCACGAAAAACCAGCCAAGAATAAGTATTAACCATCCATGCATCTCCCAGTGCGCCATCGCCATTCCGCTCGATGCCCCTGCACCCGCAAGCCCTACCAGGTGCTCTGAACCAATGTTCGAGGCAAAAATAGATGAGCCTATGGCAATCCAAGTTGCATCGCGACCCGCAAGGAAATAGTCAGTTGATGTTTCATCCTTTTTCCTGGTCACCCAGATAATTATTCCAATGAGCCCAAGGCAGAAAAGCCCCAGGACAATCCAATCTAATGTTCCCATAATTGAAGGTTTTTTATGAAATTAAGTGCCATATCTGCATGTAAATCGAAAGCTCACGGGTTCAGGGTCCTGGAAATAGCCTTACGGGTAAGCCAATCCTCTTTCAAATTTATCAAATAAATTCTTTTAAATGTATTTTATACACTTAAAAAATTATCAGTATCCGGAAAATTTATGATCAGGATTTCAGGAGCCCCAGTTTCTGAGGTTCTCCTGTATGAAATTTATTATCTTCTGGTTGTCTTCCCTGCCGTTGCCCGACATATTGAAAGGCTCACCGAACCTGAAGTGTATCGTTTTTGAAGGGTCGAGAGGCCCGAGCTCCTTGACAACTTTCCCGTTGCCCCAGAAATCGGTTTTAAGAGCAACAGGAACAACAGGTACACCTGCCCTCCTGGCAAGCTTGACCCCGAGCGAATTAAATTCCTCAGGTCTGAATTCAAGACTGCGGGTGCTCTGAGGGAAAATAATAATTGATATGCCTTTTGCAAGGCGCTCGGCACCACCGTTCATCACAGCTTCGAGGTCCTTTCTCGGGTCAGTACGGCCTACGACAATCGGGTCTCTCGACAGCATCACGTCCTTGAACAGGGGATGCCTGACAAGACTTTCTTTAACAACAAAGGTGACCTCGCGGTGCGGAGCTATAATACAGGGAAGGACCATTGTTTCAAGGGTGCTCATATGGTTCCCAATATAAAGAGCAGGACCTTCAGGCTTGTTTATGTTTTCCATCCCCTCTATCCTGAACCTGCCGCCACACTCTTCGATGAACCTGAAAATATAATATGATGAATCGGCCCAGTGTTTTGTATCGTATATCTTCCTCAGTGCCTCACTTCGTGTTCTGAGGACTACATTTGCATACTTAAGGGTAAACCACAGCCTGCTGCCGTTCAGCATTTTTTCCTTTAGTCCCGGATGAGCGTTAAGCGGGGTATTGTATTCTGTCGAGTCAAAATATCCGGAATTCATAGTTCTGATGATTTTTTTTACGTCGAAATACCTGGTCCTATTGTTCTCCTTCACCCAGCCTCATCATTGCCTCCCTGTATTTTTCCATAAGCTCCCTGTTGAGGTCGAGCGGCGGCCTGGCTCCTTCGGGAAGAAATGATTTATACGGGTGCTTCCTTGAATATTCCTCAAATTCCGAACGGATGGCTCCGAGAGCCTTCTGATCAGTAAGCAGGTCGAGAGCTGTTGCAGCCATTACCCTGGCACCGGTATTCAGTCCCTTCCATGCTGCCGATCCGCGGTTCGAAGCAACATACGACCAGTGATGACCTATGGCGCCGGGAACGACACCCGGGAAATTAAGCGTTGCCACAGGGGCCACAAGTGTCACTTCACCCACATCGCTCGATCCCCCGCCAACCTGAACAGCGGAAGGCTTCTTTAGTTTCCGCGGTTGTGCGGGGTACCCGTTTTCCTTTGCACCAAGGTCCTTCTGCAGGGCCCTTGCAAATGAATTTTCTTCCTCCGTCCAGTCCGGCATGCCTACAAGCTCGAGATTCCTTTGCAACAGCTCCGCCATCCCCTTGTTTGAGTGCCTCTGGTGAATAGCCGTAAGCACTGTAACTGTATCAAGTACAGTACCTGATGCGAGGGCAGCACCTTTTGCACAATCAAGAATTCTTTTGTACATGTCCTCAAGGCGGTCGTCGGTGTTTCTTATATAATACCATACAGAGGCCCTGTCAGGCACAACATTAGGGGCTTCTCCTCCATTCGTTATAACATAATGCAGCCTGTGAGTATAGAAGAGGTGCTCCCTGAGGTAATTAGCCGAGATGTTCATAAGCTCCACCCCGTCGAGAGCGCTTCTCGCGCTCCATGGTGCCGCTGCAGCATGAGCTGTCTTACCGCGGAAAGAAAATACAACCGACATAACGGCGCTCCCGTTCACACCATAAGATGTCCCCAACTCGGAGGAAGCATGATTGTCTATCACTGCATCTGCATCCCTGAAAACACCTGCAGCCACCATATAGGGTCTGCTTATGACGGTCTCTTCCGCCGGCGACCCGTAGAACCTGATTGTGCCCCTGATATTATTAAGCTCCATGCTTTTCTTCACTGCTATCACGGCGGCGACGCCTGCCGTTCCCATCATGTTATGACCGCAGCCATGCCCGGGAGCCCCGGGTACGAGGGGCGCCTGTACAGGCACAAGTGCTTTCTGTGAAAGCATAGGAAGGGCATCAAACTCTCCAAGGATGCCTATCACAGGCTTTCCGCTGCCCCAGGTGGCAACGAAACATGTAGGCATTCCTGCCACCCCCCTCTGTCCTGAAGCTC
>JALOMK010000331.1 GCA_025455505.1 Bacteroidales bacterium | reverse complement strand
GATTCTTTCCTCAGGGCTCTCAGGTATTTCATCCCATACCTTATAATAGTTGTCCTGCTTGCATTTTTTGCCTCGGTCGCAATCCTCCTTGGCTTTTTTGTTCTTATAATCGGAGCCTTGTTTGCGCTTGTTTATGTAATGGCTCTATATCTTTTCATTCTGCCTGTTCTGATGGTCGAGGGACCATCGATAGGCAATGTTATTTCCAGGACTTTCTCACTGATGCACAGAAACTTCTGGAACAACATCGGCTGGGTTGCAGTATTTCTAGTTCTCCTGATCGTCATTTCTGTTATTCTTTCAGGCATTATTCTTCTGCCGTTCGCAGGAAGTTTTTTCAGAACGCTGTTGCATCCCGAACAAGCATCTGCCATGGTTGAAATGACAACGAACCCGCTATTTATAGGCCTCTCAGCCCTTGCAAGCGCCCTGACTTTTCCCCTTATGCCTGTTTTTTCATTAATCCTGTATTTCAACGGAAGAGCCGACGAAGAAAAGAAGGCTGATCAGGCAAGTAATGAAGCTGGCGGGGAAAGGCTTAAGGTTGAAGACTTGTATGCAAAGCCCTACCAGGAGGAAAATAAGGAAAATCCGGAGAATCCTGACAATAAATGATTGCTGCGATTACTGTAAATCGTTTTCTCCCTTTACATATCCAAAATTTGCAAGTATCCCTCCATCTACGTATAGGATGTGGCCATTGACGAAATTACTGGCTCCTGATGCGAGGAATAAGGCTGCATTTGCAACATCTTCAGGTTCGCCCCACCGGCCGGCGGGGGTCCGGGTCATCACAAGGTCGTTGAACGGATGTCCGTTTTCGCGGATGGGAGCAGTTTGTGAGGTTGCTATATAACCGGGACCTATACCGTTAACCTGAATATTGTATTTTGCCCATTCGCAAGTCATATTCTGCGTAAGCAGCTTCAATCCACCTTTGGCCGAGGCATATGCTGAAACTGTGTTTCTGCCGTACACGCTCATCATTGAGCACATGTTGATGATCTTTCCGCTTCTTCTTTCAATCATCCCGGGAGCCACTCTCTTTGATACTATCAGGGGAGCAACAAGGTCAACATCCAGCACCTGCCGGAAATCGGAAACCTCCATTCCCAGTATGGGTATCCGCTTTATTATGCCGGCATTATTGACAAGGATATCCACGGGCCCGGCATTCTTCTCAATAAGCGATATTCCCCTGTCAACATCAGCTTCATCGGTAACATTGAATTTCAGGGTATATACCTCCATTCCTTCCTTCCTGAAGGAGTCGCTGCAGGAAGCAAGCTTGTTCTCGTCGAGATCATTCACACAAACCTTCGCGCCTGCCTTTGCGAAAAGCAAGGCTATGGCGTACCCGATGCCGTGAGTGCCGCCTGTAACTAGAGCTACCTTTCCGCGCAGATCAAATAGGTTTTCCATGACAATTTATTTATTATTATAATTTGCATCAGACCTGAAATCCGATTTTGAATTAAAGAAGATCGCAATTTGTTCCCTTCTATTTAAGTGTATCCGGGTGACGTACATCCATGTCGCTGTAGTCGAGGTTTTCACCGGCCATACCCCAGATAAAGGTGTAGTTTGAAGTTCCGGCCGCACTGTGTATGCTCCAGGAAGGAGAAAGCACTGCCTCCCCGTTCTTCATCCATACATGCCTTGTTTCATCAGGATCGCCCATAAAATGACATACTGCCTGGTTTTCAGGAACCTCAAAATAGAAATACGCTTCCATTCTGCGGTTATGGGTATGAACCGGCATTGTGTTCCAAACGCTGCCGCTCTTCAGTTCTGTCATTCCCATCTGAAGCTGGCATGTTGGAAGTACGCTGTTTACAAGCAGCTTGTTTATTACCCTGTGGTTTGAAGACAGGGGCGAACCAAGTTCAACAACCTCCGCTTCCTTAACCGTCGTCTTTCGTGATGGATACTTCTGGTGTGCAGGCGCTGAATTAATGTAAAGCCTGGCAGGCCTGGCCGGATCAGCTGAAATAAATGACACATCCTTAACCCCTCTTCCAAGGTAAAGGGCTTCCTTATAACCGAGGTCGTATTCACCTTCTGAAGTCACAACGCGGGACTGCCCTCCGGTGTTTATAATTCCCATCTCCCTTCTTTCGAGAAAAAAGCCGGCTTTGAGGTCATCTTCCGCAATCAAATCAAGGGCCTGATCCGTGGGACATGCTCCTCCGACAATAAACCTGTCGTACATTGAATAAACAAGACGTATTTCGCCCGGAATAAAAATATTCTCCACAAGGAATTCCTTCCTTATTCTTTCGGTATCATACGACCTGAAATCTTCGGGATGAACCGCGTAACGCATTTCCATTTTCATAATATGGTCATTCAGTGTTTCCTGATTTAAAAAATGAAGTGTCGGACAAGGCTGACACAGAAATCTCCTCAAACAATACAACTACTTAATAATGCCGGCATCAATCAGCCGGACTATTTCGCTTCCGGCCATAAGAAAACCGCCGACGCCATAAACTTCGGTCATCTCCCTGGTAACAGCTTTTGGATCGGCTCCTATAGGTTGTATGTATCCGACCTTCCCGTCGGGCCATACCGAATTAACCATTGTTTTCCAGCCTTTTACAACGGCCGGGAGATATGTATCCCTGTCGAGTATGCCAGTCCTGACACCCCAGGCCATCCCGAAAACGAAAAAAGCAGTGGCGCTCATCTCCGGGTTGGGATAGCTCGCGGGATCGAGGAGGCTGGCATGCCAGTGACCTTCCTCCGACTGTAGCGACAGAAGCTTTTCAGCCATATCCCTGTATATTCCCGTAAAGTACTCCCTGTTTTCGTACCGGGCAGGAAGTTCACGGATTATTATCGGGAGACCAGCAAATACCCATCCGTTCCCCCTTCCCCAGAATACCTTTGCCCCGTTGGCCTCCCTGCGTGTAAAGTAATTTGAATCCCTGTAATAAAGGCTTTCATCCTTGTCATAGAGATAATCAGTCGTGAACCTGTACTCATCATACATGAATTCCAGGTATTTCTTTTTCCCGGTGACGTTTGACATTTTTGCCCACACTGTCGGACCCATGAAAAGCGCATCGCACCACGACCACCTCTGGGTTGACCAGTATTCTTTTGTGTTAACGAATTTCAGTTCACCTTTTGCCGGATCCTTCAGCATCTGGTCAAGATACGCACGCATCGGCTTTATCATCTGCCTGTCGTG
>JALOMK010000330.1 GCA_025455505.1 Bacteroidales bacterium | reverse complement strand
GCCAGCACCCATGTCGCCAGTACACATCAGTAATACTTGGTACGGAAGCTCAAGATCTTGCCAGAGCTGTTCGACAATACCAACCATTTTTTTCGATGAATCCCATAACACGGGAGCGGCTCTTTTAGATGCTGATCAACCTGTCTTTACGCTTGCCTCAATAGATTACAATCCAGATGAATGCGCAGAACTTATGAAGAGCTTTTTCAGGAAAAAGAGGTGATTGGTATTCTGAAATCCTTTCTTTTGAGATGAATCGCAGGCAGACTGAAACGGAGAATTATGTTCTGACAACCCCTTTTTTACGGAATGGCAATTATTATCCTTCCTGGCTAAAGCATGAATCATAATAGTGGCTTGGAAATACCAAAATCTTCCTAATTTTACATTTTGCAGCCGAAATGACATTTAACAATTTCAAGAATATCATAAGCCTGAGGATTAAGCTCTTCGCAATCTCGGTAATCCTTATCGCGTACCTTATACTTGTATATGCCGCAGAAATAATTAAGTTCCCCATCTTCGGACTGAGTGATACCGTCGTGACTCTGATACTTGTTGCACTGTATCTCTTCCTTGCTTTCCTTCCCATGTACCTCAACTACCAGTACGTAAGCTATTCCGACGAAGGGGATAAAATTTCATTCAGGTACTTCACCGCCGGTATCATCGGGGGAAGAAAGAATTCGCTCGAGATTGACAAGAAGAGCTTTGCAGGATTTAGTGTGGAATCCCGGTTTTTCGGCTTGAAGAAAGGCCTCATCCTCTATCAGAATTTCAGGGAGGGAAAGGCCAAGTACCCGCCCGTGTACATCAGCGGACTGAAAAAAAAGGAAAGACAGAAAATATTCTGGTCCCTGAAGCAACACCTGCCTGAATCTTGAGTGTTATCATCTGATAACATGAGTTTTATCATGTTTAATGTATTTTAACAACGCCAAATTTGAGGATCTTTTCAATCTAAGAATAACTATTAAAACCAACTGATATGAACGTTGAAAAAATCATGAACAACCTCGAGAAGAAACATCCCGGAGAGGTTGAGTATTTACAGGCTGTAAAAGAGGTGCTTGAATCGATTGAGGAAGTCTACAACGAGAATCCCCAGTTTGAGTCTGCCAATATTATCGAAAGAATAATAGAACCCGACAGGATCATAACTTTTAAGGTTCCGTGGGTTGACGATGAAGGAAATGTGAAAGTAAACCTTGGCTACAGGGTGCAGTTCAACAATGCAATCGGCCCTTACAAGGGAGGTCTCCGCTTCCACCCCAGCGTCAACCTGTCAATCCTGAAATTTCTCGGCTTTGAGCAGATCTTCAAGAATGCCCTCACAACCCTGCCGATGGGCGGAGGCAAGGGCGGTTCCGACTTCGATCCGAAAGGAAAATCAAATGCCGAGGTTATGCGCTTCTGCCAGTCCTTCATGCTTGAATTGTGGAAGTACATCGGTCCCGAGACCGACGTTCCTGCAGGCGACATAGGCGTTGGCGGACGCGAAATAGGATTCCTCTACGGCATGTACAAGCGCCTGAAAGGCGACCATACGGGTGTTCTCACCGGGAAGGGCAGCAACTGGGGAGGATCGCTGATCCGCCCGGAAGCTACCGGCTTCGGATGCGTATACTTTGCAAAAGAGATGCTCGCAACGCGCGGTGAATCATTCCAGGGGAAAAGGGTTGCTATAAGCGGATTCGGCAACGTGGCATGGGGAGCTGCCCTTAAGGCCACCGAACTTGGAGGAAAAGTAGTTACGATTTCAGGCCCCGACGGCTATATTTACGATCCACAGGGCATTTCAGGCAAGAAAATCGAATACATGCTGGAACTCCGCGCTTCTAATGAAGACATAGTAAGACCCTACGCAAAGGTATTTGAAGGATCGGAATTCCATGAAGGCAAGAGGCCATGGGAAGTTAAGGTTGATATCGCCCTTCCCTGCGCCACCCAGAATGAGCTCAACGGCGAAAATGCACAGATGCTCGTAAACAACGGCTGTATCTGCGTATGCGAAGGCGCAAACATGCCAAGCACTCCCGAAGCCATCGAGATCTTCCACCAGAACAAGCTTCTCTTCGCCCCCGGTAAGGCTTCAAATGCAGGTGGAGTGGCTACTTCAGGACTGGAGATGACCCAGAACTCGATGAAACTGCGCTGGAACAGCCAGGAAGTCGACAACAGGCTGCACGAGATAATGTGCAATATCCACGGCCAGTGCGTAAAACACGGCAAGAAACAGGACGGCTATGTAGATTATGTAAAAGGTGCAAACATAGCAGGCTTCCTGAAAGTGGCAAACTCAATGCTCGACATGGGCGTGATCTGATAAGCAGATATGCTGCAGGTGCGCGGTAATCAAAGACTGCAACCTGCAGAACTATGGCTTGATCCCGGCCCTGAACTGCCGGTCGAAGCCAAAAAAACAGAAAACAGCTTCATTATTTGAGGCTGTTTTTTTGTATATTTGATTGTCTCGTTGCCAGTGCCATGTCAGATCTTTCTCTGAAGCATAAAATTGCTCTGGGGCTTATTCCGGGCATAGGTGATATCAATGCCCGCAGGCTCGTTGCACACCTGGGCAGCGTGGAAGCGCTGTTCAGCGAACCTTACAGGAACCTTGTCAGGATTCCCGGAGTTGGCGATGTGCTTGCACGCTATATCACAAACAGATCCTATCTTGATTCAGCTGAGAGGGAAGCCGAGTTCGTTACAAAAAATAATATCAGGACCTATTTCTACCTCGACGATGACTATCCTTTCAGGCTCAGGCAGTGCGAAGATTCACCCGTTGTATTCTTCTTTCTGGGTAACTGCGACCTCGACAGCAGCAAGATACTGAGCGTTGTAGGCACAAGGAATGCCACATCAAGGGGAAAGGAACTTTGCGAAAGCATAATCGGTGGACTTGCCGGCAGGCATCCCGGACTTGTAATCGTGAGCGGACTTGCATATGGCATCGACATAGCCTCGCACAATGCTGCTCTTGCAAGAAGCCTCCCTTCGATTGGCGTGCTTGCCCTCGGCATCCGGACAATATACCCATCCCTTCACTCGAGCGTTGCAAAGGCAATGCCTGCAAGTGGCGGACTACTGTCTGATTTCCCTTCCGATGCGCTGCCTGAAAGAAACAACTTCCTGAAAAGGAACAGGATAATAGCTGGCCTGTCCGACGCCACACTTGTCGTTGAGTCTGGAATCAAGGGAGGAG
>JALOMK010000047.1 GCA_025455505.1 Bacteroidales bacterium | reverse complement strand
ACAGTATCTACACTGTCGACATCGACAGGTCGAAAAATGATACTTCCGTTTACCTGATTAGCAATTTTCACAATCTCGACTTTGAAGAATTTGCTTATTCAAGAAAGGATGGTCTGGAATTGAATATCCCTGACCAGGTAATTGAATCAGTAAGGATAAAGTCGGGCAAAGGGGATATTGCCGATGATTTTACAGAGATAGTGCTTGTTTATGAGATTTCGGACGGGCAGTACGACGGAAGGGTTGAAGCAAAGTACCTGAGACCTCAGTAAGTTTACTGGTCTGCTGCCCCGCGACCCGAGGTTACACGGGAGTAATCATCACCGTTATTGAATCGTATCTCTCTTCTCTTTTCTATAAAGGTGAAGTCGAGATTCAGGGTTTTATTGGCGCCGAACTGAATTTCTGTTTCATCAGTTTCAATAGTGAATTGTTCCCCGAAAACATTATTTACCCTAACCCTGTACCTGTCACCTTTCGGTACGTTAACAACATAGCTTCCGAAGCGGTCTGTGAGAGCAGAATAAGTTTCGCCCTTTGCACCCACAGCGGTGATCCTTATCCCTGAAAGCGAGACCTTTCCTTCAGAACTGTTTGGATCGCGTATTACAATCACTTTCCCTTTTATCTTATAGCTTTCGGCGAGAGGGATGTAAAGAATTTTTCTATTGTCGTTGTATACAGTCTGTTCAGATCCGTCAATGAAGTAGAGGCTCTGGAGGTTTACAAGAGGGGTTAGTGTAAGCCTGTAATGGTCCTCCGGAAGATTCTCGTAGAAGATCTCACCGCGCGAGTCGGAGATGAGGTCAATTGATGCAATGGAGCCCTGGGTAGCAGACTGGAGCCTGTCTTTTTCAATATTCACCAGGATATTTGCAACCGGCGGCTCATTGTCTGATTTGATCTTATCACCGTCGAGGTCGTTGAAGAATACAGCCCGGAGGTCGTAGTATTTCTGCCTGGGCTGCTGCAGCTCGAAAGATTTCACCACGCCGACTATCATGTTGAGGTCTTTGGTGTTAACCCTGCCGTATTCGTCGCTTACCCTGGTATTTGAGTAAACGAAACCATTGATGTTGAACGACCAGCCGTTCCTGAGGTAGGTGTCGAAGCGCAGGCTGTAGGAAACATTCTCCCGGCCTGAAGGCATGTAATAAGCGTAGTTGATATAGGCTCCTATCTTGACTCTCCTGTCAAAGAAATACTTCTCATACGAGGGTCTTACCTGAACACTGCGTGACAGGACCGGCTTCTCATCGACCTGGAGGCTCCTGTACAGATCGGTTGTAGAACCGTTCGAGTAGTAGGCGTTTACCTTCCAAACGTTATCATAGTAGCTCAATCCGGCGGTATAATAGATATTATTGTTGATCGAATAACCTGTTGTTGAAGGATCCTCGCTGCTGAAATCGAATATCATGTTGCTGACAGTAAGGTTAGGTGTAATCGACCTGTATCCTCTCAGTCTGAATGTGACGGCACCCCATAAACCCGGCTGCCAGGTTTTATATGATGACAAATAACCGCTTACCGGGTCATTGAACTCACGCATCGATCCGTTATATGTTGGTCCTGCCTGGTACAGTACCGATCCTTCAGTAAAGGAAGCCGTCAGCCTAAGAAAATCGTTGCTGTTATAATTAACTGGATAAATGAAGTTATATGGATACCTTGAAACTGAGTAATACTGCCGGTTTCCATAAAGGTTGAGTCTTGTTTTTTCGTTAAAGCTGTACCTGCCGTCAAGGTACAGTTGCTGCATCCCTGAATTTCTTGTGTAGTTATTGAGTGTATTGATGCCGTTAAACCTGAGTTCAAGGTTCCTGTACTTGAGGTTGTAGAAGAGCCTGTATGAGTAGCCTGTAACCGAGGTGTCTCTTCCAGTATTTATAAAATTGTTAAAGTTCGATAATGAGCCCAGGAATTGAAGTGATAAGTTGTGGTGTTTCAGAAAAGTGAAACCAGTTCCTGCCTGTACTGATGTGGAAGAACCGGCGCCGGTGGTTGAATTCTCATTTGTTACTGAAGCGTTAAGCGTCATGCCTCTTACTACAGTCGTATAGCCAAGGTACTCGCCTACGAAATCTGAGAATGGATTCTGAACCACTGAGTAATACAGGTTGTTCGTTTTGTTAATCCTGAGCTCGCCTTCAATTCCCCGCCCGTAAATTGAATGGAGATCACCGCCATTGATATTATAGGAAACAAGTATGTTATTCCTGTTGTCGCGGTATCGTGCCGAGTACAGCAACTGCCGGTTTATGTCAAAATTCCTGTTTCCTTCACTGTCGAAGAATATATTCTGAATGCCAAAGTGGTACTGTACATCCTTGTTTTTCGGGAACAGGACGGTTCCATATGTTTTAAAGTTGAATCTTGCTTTCTGGTTCGACATCAGGTTATAGACCTGCAGGTCGAGGTTAAGTGGTGAGGAACTCTGATTCCTGAGATTGTAGAATTCGCTCTTCAGCTTTCTTATTGATACGGTGGAGCTTCTTTTAACTGTTTCGGTAGATGCATTGATTATTACGGCTGATTCGCGCCAGTTGTTTTCGTAGCGGGAAAGGTCTGAGGAACTGATGCTTTTATTGAATGAGAATGTATATGATATGGAGGTATCCCTGAAGGCAGGCAGGTTTATAAATTCACTGAACTCCGGCTCATTGCTTTTTTGGGCAAGCAACAGTTTGCCAGGCTGAAAGTTAAGCTTTATCATTTCGTTAGTATTTCCCCTGTTCGAGAGGTTTACAACGACAATTGCATCGGGACTGAATTCTGTGAAATAAATGCTTGTCTCCTGCACATTGAAATCCCACCTTGCATAGGAAGGAAGAACAACATATGCGTTGGTTGTATAGTACATCGTTGCTGTCTTGAGAGAGGCGCCTACAACATATGCAATTCCTCCTGTGGCATCGGCTGATGGTGAGACCCTTACGGGTATTTTCATAGTATCGCCGGGGTTGATGAAGAGTTTTTCCTGGACTGAACCTATTATTCTCCAGTTCTCGGGTCCCGACAGTGCCAGCGTTCCGGCTATTGTCCTCTGCGAGGTATTGATGATTTTAAGAACGTTGAAATAGAGCTGGGTGCTTTTAAGGCTGTCGCTTGTCTTTAAAAAACTGAACTGAATTCCGTTCTGGTCGTTCTGGGGGAGTGCAGCTGTTGAAACAATCAGGCTCAACGTCGCGGACAATGAAAGAATTTTCAGAGATCTGACGAGGTACGCAATATTTGATCCGATTGCTGCCAATCTCCTAAACCGCTTTAGTTTATTATTAGTTTTCAAAATCCCGGTCCTGTAGGGACCAGTTCAAATTCGATCTCAACATTATAATAATCAGGTTCTTCGCCCAGGAGCGACCCGTTACCGCCATCCGCTACAGGCTTGCCGCATTCATATGATATTACAAGCTGGTGATTCTGCCATGTCAGGTCTGTCCATGCTGCATTTGTATAAGAGAACAAGGTAGTCCAGCCAGTTGTCAGGTCCTGGTAACCTGTTGAGAGTCCCGCTCCAAGTCCAAGTGAGTTTTCGGCCCTTACCCTGATTCTGTTCAGAGGAAGAGTATAGACATCCCCCCTGATATTTGCCTGCCCGTTGAAAGACCTGAAGTTCAGGTCAAAACCTTCAAGGTCGTGTCCAACCTGGTTCGAATCTGCCATCGAGATACCTATCTGTGTCCCGGTGATTATTTCTATACCGTTCCTTATCTTCTCAATGGAGTTGAAGTTGAAAGGTATTGAAGAACCGTATAAAACAGTCAGTCTTGCAGAATTCCATTCCTGCGAGGAAACCCATGATGTGCTTATCAGAAACAGGATCAGGGCGGTGACGGTCTTAATCGATCGGGCCAGGTAGAGAAGGGTATTATTATGTGTTCTGAAAATGATAAAAAGATTGGTCAACATTGCATGCTGACCAATCTTTATAGTAATCACGAGCTATCAGTCTATAGCAAGCTCGAAAAGCACATTCACAACATAACGGTCGGGGGCGGGGCTCGGCGACTGGTTGATCAGGCTCACGGTGTTCATCGGGACAGTACCTGCACTCTCTGTTGTGCCGCAGCGCCAGTTGAGGGTGAAGGAATTGTCGGCTGCATCGCCTGCATTTGCATCGGTTGTACTGCCGGCATCCTGGATCAGCACCACCGGGAAGGTCTGCAGTGCAGCAACCTCGGTAGCATTGTTTGTTGGAACGCTGATAAGTGCTTCGGTGTTGCCCGGTGCAGGTGCAATTGTCCCTGCAGCATTGAAATTGTAAAGGCCGCTTTCAGTGATGGAATAGCCGACATTATCCAGTGTAAGTGTGTTCAAAGGATTGTCAGTGCCAATGAAAGTGGCTTCTTCAGCCCCGTAGGTAAGAGCCCAGCGGGTTGAAGACGAGATCGTGAAATCGGTCTTGTACATGTCCTCCGAAGTGCCAGGGTTTGCTGAACCCGAGGCAACCTGGTCGGCTGAAAGACCATTTTTGTAGTCATCAATGGTGTTGAAGACAAACTCAATGTTCCCGCCATTTGTGATTGTCATTCTCAGCACCTGATTGAGGGTAACTGCGACAGGAACTACATTCCTGTCTTTAACAGCCTGGCTGAAGGCCGACAGACCCAAAAACATCAGAAAAGTTAATGCTAGGATTTTTCTCATACTATTATAGTTTATGGCACCCCGAATCAGACTCCCGGGGCACCGGTTTGTACAAAAATATGCTTTGCGCTATAATAGCATAGTTTAAAATACAGTAGTTATAAACAAACGTCGGATTTACTGTTCATAATCTTTCAGGATACCTTTAACATCGTCAGGGGCAACCCTGCCATATGTTTTTTCACCCACGAGGACAACGGGAGCAAGTCCGCAGGCACCAACGCACCTCAGGCTTGACAGTGAGAATTTTCCGTCTTTTGTTGTCTCTCCGACCTGGATTCCCAGCTCCTTCCTGAATTCATCAAGCACTTTTTCAGCACCCCTTACGTAACAGGCGGTACCCATGCAGATGCTCACCGGGTATTTACCCTTTGGGGTCATTGTGAAGAAAGAATAGAAGGTTACGACACCGTATATCTTTGCCACAGGAACAGTAAGTTCGGCTGATACAACTTCCTGGACCTCTGCCGGCAGGTAACCGAAATGCTGCTGGCACTTGTGGAGTACATTGATGAGCTCCTGTGGATCGTTGTTGAAGGAGGCACAGATCTCCCTGATCTTTGCCACATCCTGCTCTCTTAATTCTATTTTGATTGTTGACATGACTTCTGTTTTATATTAACCTTGGGATATTACTGTTTTACAATTATCTTTTTTTTCTTGTCAAAATAATGTGTGTGAAGAAGGTGGTGTGCTTTTTCACTGTTTGGCTTGCCAAGGAATTCTTCGTAAAGCTTTATAATGAACGGGTTTTCGTGCGATTTGCGCAGGGGCTTTTTCCTGTCCTCAGCATATATCGCGGTTGCCCGGGCCTTGATAATGTCCGAATTACCATGGTGAAGGGGTTGTCCTCCTCCTCCAATGCAGCCCCCGGGGCAGGCCATGACCTCAATGGCGTGGAAGGTTGAAGTGCCGCTTCTGACATCATCGAGCAGCTTCCTCGCATTGCCCAGTCCGTGAGCAATTCCTATCCTGATGGGAGTTCCGTCGAAATCGAGAGTCGCTTCCCTGACGCCTTCCATGCCCCTGAGCTCTGTGAAGTCAAGACGCTCGAGTTTCTTACCGGTATATAGTTCGTAGGCAGTTCTGCAGGCTGCTTCTATTACTCCGCCGGTAGCACCGAATATTACTCCGGCACCTGTTGATTCGCCAAGAGGAGCGTCAAAGTCCTCGTCCTGCAGGTTGTTCAGGTCTATGTTTGCCTGCTTGATGAATGTTGCAAGTTCCCTTGTTGAAATTGAGAAGTCAACATCAGGATTATTGTCGACAGAAAACTCGTCGCGCTGGCATTCGTATTTTTTAGCAAGGCAGGGCATTATTGAAACAACCACCAGGTCTTTCCTGTTGACCCCGATTTTGTCGGCGAAATATGTCTTTGCAATTGCCCCGAACATCTGCTGTGGCGATTTAGCCGTGGAGGGAACGTCTTTCAGATCGGGGAAATAGTGTTCGAAGAAGTTAACCCAGCCAGGGCAGCAGGACGTAAGAATAGGAATTCTTGCACTTGAATCGCCCTTGAGGTGACGTCCGAGCCTGTCGAGCAGCTCTGTACCTTCCTCCATGATAGTAAGGTCGGCTGCAAAGTCAGTGTCGAAAACGTAATCGAAGCCAAGGGACCTGAGGGCAGCTGCCATCTTGCCGGTGACAAGGGTTCCCGCAGGCATTCCGAATTCCTCACCCAGGGCTGCCCTCACTGCGGGGGCAGTCTGCACAATTACTGTTTTTGAGGGATCAGCAAGTGCCCTGAGTACCTGCGGAACGTGGTTTACTTCAGTGAGTGCTCCGGTGGGACATACTGCAACACACTGTCCGCAGTATGTACATGTTGAATGTTCAAGGTTCTGTTCGAATGCAGGGGCCACTGTTGCCATGAATCCCCTGTTTATTGCTGAGAGTGCTCCCACTGTCTGTACATCGTTGCACATTGTTTCGCAACGGCGGCACATTATGCATTTGTCAAGTTCACGGATTATTGAAGGAGAAGTGTCCTTCCTGTATGTCGACACCTCGGCATATTCCTGTCCCGGGATCTCACGGATACCAAGCCTGTGTGCCATGTCCTGGAGTTCGCAGGTTCCTGATTTCGGACATATAAGGCAGTCCTTGGGGTGGTCGGAGAGTATGAATTCCATGACTGTTCTCCGGGCGTTTAGTACCCTGGTTGTATGAGTTTTTACAACCATGCCCTCCTCGCATTTCGTTGAGCATGTAGGAGCAAGGTTACGCCTTCCCTGCACTTCGGCCACACAAATCCGGCAACCGCCCGGCTTGTTCTCGATGTTCAGGTCATGCAGATGCATGTAGCAAAGCGTTGGGATCTCAATTCCCAGCTCCTTTGCCGCCTTGAGTATTGTTGTACCTTTTTGTACTTCAACTTCCCTGTTATCAATATTTAGTTTTACTGTTTCCATCATTATTTTTATTATCTGATATATATAGCATCAAATTTGCATTTATCCATACATGCTCCGCATTTGATGCAGATATCCGGATTTATATAGTGAATCTCTTTCCTCTCTCCTGTAATTGCATTTACCGGGCAAACGCGGGCACAGGCCGTACAACCTACGCAGTTATCTGCCAGCACTACATACTCCATAAGGCTCCTGCACTGCCCGGCGGGGCATTTCCTGTCAGTTACATGGGATACATACTCATCCCTGAAGTTGTCGAGCATCGACAACACCGGGTTTGGTGAGGTCTGTCCGAGCCCGCAGAGTGAGGTGTCCTTTATAACAAGACTCATGTTCCGGAGCCTGTCGAGATCTGCAAGTGATCCTTTCCCATCGCAGATCTGTCCCAACAGTTCATGAAGCCTCTTGTTTCCTATCCTGCACGGGGCGCATTTCCCGCATGATTCTTCCACAGTGAATTCAAGGAAAAACTTGGCCATTGACACCATGCAATCGTCTTCATCGAGAACTATCATTGCGCCGGAACCCATCATTGAACCTGCTGCAATGAGATTATCGAAGTCGATAGGCGTGTCGAGATGCTTTTCTGTAAGACAGCCTCCGGAGGGTCCACCGGTCTGGACACCCTTGAATTTCTTTCCATTCTTAATGCCCCCGCCTATCTCGAATATCACTTCTCTGAGTGTGGTTCCCATCGGGACTTCAATGAGCCCAACATTGTTTATTTTTCCGGCCAGCGCAAATACCTTGGTGCCTTTTGATTTTTCGGTCCCTATGCTGCTGTACCATTCGGCTCCTTTAAGAATAATTGCCGGTATGGAAGCAAAGGTTTCAACGTTGTTTACATTGGTGGGCTTATTCCTGAAGCCGGATTCTGCCGGGAACGGTGGCTTAACTGTGGGTTCGCCCCTGAGTCCTTCCATAGAATGGATAAGGGCTGTCTCCTCGCCGCATACAAAGGCGCCTGCCCCGTATCGCAGCGAGATATCGAAGCTGAACCCGGTTCCGAAGATGTCTTTCCCGAGCAGCCCGTATTCGCGCGCCTGGTCTATTGCTATCTTGAGTCTTTCAATAGCAAGCGGGTACTCGGCCCTGATATAGATAAGTCCGTTCTGAGCCCCGATAGCATAGCCGCAAATTGCCATTGCCTCAAGCACTGAATGCGGATCGCCTTCGAGCACCGACCTGTCCATGAATGCGCCGGGGTCGCCTTCGTCAGCATTACAGACAACGTATTTCTCGTCCGATACACTTCTTCTTGCCAGTTCCCACTTGAGTCCTGTTGAGAATCCGCCTCCTCCACGGCCTCTCTGCCCGGAATCCTTGACAAGCTTTATCACCTGTTCAGGAGTCATTTCGCTGAGTACCTTGCCCAGGGCCATATAGCCATCGCGGGCAATGTATTCGTCAATATTCTCGGGGTTTATAAAACCGCAGTTCCTGAGGGCTATCCTCATCTGTTTCTTATAGAAGCCCATGTTCTTGGAGTCAGTGACTGCTTCCTTTGTGACGGGGTCCCTGTAGAGGAGCCTTTCAACCTTTCTTCCCTTTATAACGTGTTCGGCAACTATTGACTGGGCATCCTCGGGTTTTACCTTCACATAGAAAGTATTGTCGGGCATTACTTTCACAATGGGGCCTTTCTCGCAAAAGCCGAAGCAGCCTGTGAGAATCACCTGTACCGAATCCATCAATCCGTTAGCTTCAAGCTCATCCCTCAGGTTGCAGACTATAGCATCGCTTTCCGCGGCATGGCAGCCTGTTCCGCCGCACACAAGTAGATGCATGCTGTATTTTGACATGTTAATTCCTCCTTATTGATTAAGATCTATTGATTGATAGTTGACAGGTATTATGCCATCGACAAGCTCACCCGTCTTAATGTATTTCTCGATAATCTGGTCGGCCCTTTTCAGGTCGACATACCCGAAGACAACAGATTCCTGCCCGGGGAGCTTAACCTCTATTGTAGGCTCTGCATAGCAATAGCCCATGCATCCCGTCTGCGTAACTACTGCCGCAACATTCCGCCTGTCGAGCTGTTCCAGAAAGAACTCCATTATTGTTTTCGCTCCGGATGCTATTCCGCAGGTGGCCATTGAAACCTTGACCTGAACAAGGCTTTCGGGATCCAGAGCCTTTGTCCTGAGCTCAAGTCCGTTTTTAAATTCATCGCGTTTCTTCTTCAGATCCGCAAGTGTTGTGATTTTTGACATTACTGTATTTTTTAAATTATGTTATTTGCAAGGTACCGGCTTAAGCATGGTCCCTTTAAAAATATTAATTATTTCGTTTCGCATTCCTGACTTTTGTCCCTATATTCTATTTCTGATGCATTAATTATCAACAGGTTCTCATTAATCATCTCTGCTATGTCATTTATAAGTATGTAGCCACTGATAGTGTCTGTATCAAGTTCTCTTTTTACTTCTTTTGTGCTGAAACAGTAGCTTCCGTCATCAGTGGAATGGCAGAGTGTGAAATCGATTGTTGGATTCGAAGCAAGGAGTATTTTCATTACACCGGTTATGTCACCCATTGGTTGCCTGTCGGGATGACTTCTGCGGAAGTTTGCAATAATTCTTGTGCCCTTTCCTGGTTCGGAAGCTATAGTGAGATCACCACCTGCCATTTCGCTGTGCTGTTTCAGAAGCGGCAGCCCGAGCCCGGTTCTCCTTGTAGTTCTTGTCGTTACAAAGGGATCTGTGACCCTTGACAGAATACCGGGTGCAATTCCTTT
>JALOMK010000046.1 GCA_025455505.1 Bacteroidales bacterium | reverse complement strand
GGTATAGACAATATTCTTGAAGACCTTGATCCTTACACTGTTTATTATCCTGAATCGGAAGCTGATGAATTCTCATTCCTCACAACCGGGAAATACGGAGGCATAGGTTCAATGGTAAGGAACAATGGAGAGTACACGATAATAAGCGAGGTTTACAGGGGTTTTCCAGCCGACAAGGCAGGTATCAAGACAGGCGATATCCTCAAGGCGGTTGACGGATCTTCACTCCGGGGTCTCACCACAGACAAGGTTAGCGACAAGCTGAAAGGCAATCCCGGTACCCCGATAAATGTAACAATTGAGCGCAACGGCAAGGATTTGGAAATATCCATGAAAAGGGAAAAAATAGCTGTCCCTCCCGTTCCTTTCTATGGAATGATATCAAACAACACCGGCTATATACGCTTTACAAATTTTACCCAGAACTGCATTGAAGATGTAAGAAACGCACTGGTTGCACTCAAGGCCCGGAACCCGGGCCAGATCATACTCGATCTCAGGGGAAACCCGGGCGGCCTTCTCACCGAGGCAGTGGAAATAGTTAATCTCTTTGTCGGCCCCGGCAACGAGGTCGTTTCAACAAGGGGAAAGGTAAAACGCTTCGATGAGGTATATAAAACAACAAAAGAGGCTGTTGACGAGAAAATCCCCCTGGCAGTTATTATAAACAGATCCTCGGCTTCGGCTTCTGAAATAGTTGCAGGAGCGATACAGGATCTCGACCGGGGAGTCATAATAGGACAGCGTTCATACGGCAAGGGACTCGTGCAGGTTACACGGCCCCTGAGCTATAACACCCAGATTAAACTTACTACTGCAAGGTACTACATCCCAAGCGGGAGGTGCATTCAGGCAAGGGACTTTTCACATCCGAACGAAGACGGCAGCGTGGGACTGATCCCCGATTCGCTCATCAAGGATTTTAAAACAAGGAACGGACGGCTTGTTAAGGATGGAGGCGGAATAGCTCCCGACATTGAGGTTCTTCCGCCGGCTCCCGGACAGGTAACAGCAGAACTTTACCTCAGGAATTTTATTTTTGACTATGCTACCCGTTATTACTGGGCACACCCCGATATTAAAACACCTGAACAGTTCCGCTTCGCTGATGAAGATTATTCCGACTTCCGGAAATTTCTTTCGGAACGTGGCTTTACGTATACGACCCTGACAGAAGAAGCGCTCAGAGAAACAATTTCAAGCGCCAGGAATGAAAAGTATTACGAGCTTCACAAGGACCTTTTTGACCGTCTTGAAAAGGAGATTTCTCACAGCACTGACAATGACCTCTCACGCTACAGGGAAGAAATAACGGACCTGCTTGAGGATGAAATCATCAGGCGCTACTTCTATGAGGAGGGGGCAATAGCGTGGACAATAAAAAAGGATGAGCAGGTTCAGAAAGCGCTTGAAATACTTGGCAACAGGCAGAAATATTCATCTCTCCTCTCGGGGAAAATGCTGCCTTCGGTTATCTCAGGCACAAGCCAGGAAAAGCCCGTTGTGAAAACAGCCTCCCGGAATCGCTCTGCCCGGCAGGCATCGGTTTAGAGAGGTTCGTTCCTCCTCCAGTTATGCGTATTGTCGCTATAGATCTCCTTTTTCCAGACGGGAAGCCTTTCCTTGACAAGTTCGACAGTGCGGGCACATGCCTCCATTGCCTGCCGCCTGTGGCCGGCAGAAACCAGGACAAGCAGCGACAGTTCTCCCGCCTCGACGATCCCTGTTGAATGCACAATTGTCACTTCCCTGACATCGTCAAATTGCGCTTTAATTTCCGAGGAAATTTCCGCAGCTGATTTTTCAGCCATGGGCCCGTGAGCAGAATACTCAATTGCCCTTACCGTCCGCCCTCCCTCTTCATCGGCCCTTACCATTCCCATGAATGAAGAGTGTCCGCCGCAGCTTTTATCTTCCCTGAGCATTGATGCCAGGCTGCCTATAAGTTCATTTGTCAGCGGACCATCAACAAGACATCCCATAATTATCACTTTAAAATTAATTACCCACCGGCAAAGGGAGGCATAAATGATACTTCATCGCTCTCCGAGAGGGGGAGGTCTCCGTCAATAAATTCATTATTCACCGCTATGCGGTAGTCGTAATGAATAATCTCAGGATATTCACCCTCGATAAGAAGAAGAAGCTCCTTTACAGATGCGGCACCATTAAAATGCCTCACCCTTGTTCCTGCAACATCTGTGAGCACTCCGAAAAAAATAACCTTTGCCATCAGTGTGTCGTTTTATTGATTCATCAAACTCCCGGCATCAAGCCTGCCTTCTTTGCAGGTCTCTGTGGCGTTCAATGCGCCTCAAGCCAGTTGCGGCCCGTACCCCAGTCAACTTTCAGCGGTACGTCGAGACTTGCGGCATTCGACATCTCATGCACCACCATTTCCTTAAGCCTTTCAAGTTCCGGGTTTTCAGCCTCGAATATAAGTTCATCGTGCACCTGCAGGATCATCCTCGATCTGAAGTTTTCAGTCCTCAGTCTTTCATCGATCCTTATCATTGCAAGCTTTATAATATCCGCTGCGCTTCCCTGTATGGGAGCGTTGATGGCATTCCGCTCGGCATTTCCCCTTACAACCTGGTTCTGCGACTGTATGTCGGGCAGGTATCTCTTCCTTCCGAACATCGTCGTAACAAATCCTTTCTCCCTTGCTTTCCGTATGCTTTCATCCATGTAGGCCTTAACACCCGGGTACGAGGCAAAATATCCGTCGATGAGTTCCTTTGCTTCCTTGCGGCCTATTGTCAGCCTTTCTGAAAGTCCGAATGACGAGATCCCGTAAATAATCCCGAAATTGGCTGTTTTGGCCCTGCTCCTCATCTCACGCGTAACCCCGTCAAGAGGCACGTTGAAGATCTTTGAGGCTGTTGCCGCATGAATGTCGTTTCCCGATAAAAAGTCGGCTGTCATTCCTGCATCCCTGCTAAGGTGAGCCATCAGTCTCAGCTCGATCTGCGAATAATCTGCGGAGAAGAAAATAAATCCGTCTTCAGGGACAAAAGCCTTCCTGATCTCCCTGCCTCTTTCATCCCTCACGGGTATGTTCTGAAGATTGGGATTGTTTGAGCTGAGGCGCCCTGTTGCAGCCACGGCCTGGTTGAAGGATGTATGTATGCGCCCGGTATTCTTGTCAACCAGCAGGGGAAGGGATTCCACGTAAGTCGTCAGCAGTTTTCTCAGACCCCTGTATTCAAGAACTTTCTCAACAATAGGGTGCCTGGAGGTGAGCCGTTGCAGTACTTCCTCATTCGTACTGTACTGTTTGGTCCGTGTAACCCTTGCCTTTTCATCGAGCTTGAGCCTTACAAAAAGAATGTCGCCCAGCTGTTTCGGGGATGAGATGTTGAATTCAGTCCCAGCAAGCAGGTAGATCTCCTTCTCGAGGATGATAATATCTTCCCTGAGCTTTGCAGTTATCGACCTGAGGTTTTCAGGGTCAAGCTTCACTCCTGCGCGTTCCATCCTTGCCAAAACTGGGATGAGGGGCATTTCGATCTCTTTTGCCAGCTTTTCAAGTCCACCCTCCCTTATACGGGGTTCAAAGATGCCCTTCAGCCTGAATGTTATGTCAGCATCTTCAACTGCATACTCTTTAAGCCTTTCGGCTGGCACCGACTTCATATTCCTTTGCCCGGGTCCTTTTTCACCGATAAGCGATTCTATGTGAACAGGCGAATAGCGAAGGAAAGTTTCTGACAGAAGGTTCATGTTGTGCCGCATATCGGGCTCAAGCAGGTAATGGGCTATCATGGTATCGAACAGCTCACCCCTGACCTCTATTCCGTAATTTGCAAGAACCTGTATGTCGAATTTTATATTCTGGCCCGTCTTCCTGATGCCCGGATCTTCAAGTACCGGCCTGACAAGCTTCAGGATTTCTTCTGTTCTGCTTCCCGGTTCCGGGAAGTGTATCATGTATCCCCTGCCGGGCTCCCAGGAAAATGCAATTGCGACGAGCTCGGAGGCAAGAGGGTCAATGCTCGTGGTTTCCGTATCGAAGCAGAACTCTTTCATCCCCGAAAGCTTTTCAATAAGCTCCTTTATCTCCTCCATGCCTGTAACAAGCCTGTAGTCGTGTTCTTCTGTTTCAATTGTCTTAAAGTCAGAAGTAACCGGAGCCTCAGCGCCCGGCTGACCGAAGAGAGTTCCCCGGAACAGGTCTTCAGCTTCGACAGGTTTTTCCACCGGAGCCTGCCTTTCAGGAAGCTCCGAAGATGATGATTTTTCAATGTCCGACAATATCTTCGCCGCAACTGTTCTGAACTCAAGCTCTTCAAAAAGCGGCTTAAGCTTTGAAACATCGGGTTTTTCAGTAACAAGGGCCGCCTCGTCAAGTTCAACGGGAACATGCTGTTCAATCGTCGCTAATTTTTTTGACAGCTCAATTTGTGCCCTGTTATCCTCAATTATCTCTTTCAGCTTCCCTTTAAGTTCTCCGGTATGCCTGAAAAGTTCTTCAACCGAGCCATATTCGGCAATAAGTTTCATTGCGGTCTTTGGCCCTACCCCGGGCGCACCGGGGATATTGTCGGCTGAATCTCCCATGAGTGCCAGAATATCAATAACCTGTAACGGATCGCTCACTGAAAATTCCTGTTTTACCTCTTTGGCACCCCAGACAATTGATTCATTTCCGCTCCTTGAAGGCTTGTACATGAATATCCTGTCGCTGACAAGCTGTGCAAAATCCTTGTCAGGTGTCATCATGAAGGTTATGAACCCCCTCCCGGAAGCCTGCCTGGCAAGAGTACCGATAACATCGTCGGCTTCGTAGCCGGGATAGTCTATCACAGGGATCCTGTACCGCGGAGGTGTTCAGCCCTTTTGATGTAACCCTGGGGTTCTTTATGAATGCATAATAGGCCCTGAAGATCAGTGCATAGGCATCGAGAAGGAATAGTTTTTTGGTTTGAGCTTCTGCCATGTCCGGATAAGGTGATTAAGGTTAAAAATATTTCTGCCCGCGAGGATTCACTGATCGGAGGAATGCCATTCGGCAAATGATGTTGCTGTCTCATACAGCCTGAGGCTGTGGAGCCTTATATTTTCCGGCAGCAAAGGTGAGATTCTCGAAGCAAAATCGGCCACAAGGTTCTCGCATGTCGGCTGGTAAGTGACAACAACAGTATTCCCGAAAAGCTTTTTGAAAAGAGCCGTTTTCTCCTCTCCGAAGTTGTGCCCCACAACAACCGCATGGTCGAAAACCTCAACTATCTCTTTCCTGACAATAGCCTTCAGGTCGGTAAAGTCCATTACCATTCCATGTTTCGGATGCCCCGGGTCGTTTAGCGGGATTCCCGAAATTGTAACGAAAAGCCTGTATGAGTGACCGTGAACGTTCCTGCACGGACCGTCATAATTCCAGAGGGCATGGGCCATCTCGAAAGGAAACTCTTTTGTAACCCTGATGACAGGAGACATAAATTCATTGTTTTTTAACAGGGCAAAATTAACCATTCCGGCCGATTGCAGTTCCCTTTTTTTCAGGGATTAAGGCCCATGCTGAACAATATATATCACTTTGTACTGTTAAACAGCAATAAAGGAGTACCTTTGCAGCGCATATCTGATTAAAAATTAGTGAGTAATGGAAGAGGGCAGGACAATAATGACATTCCCTTCAAAATTTGAAGAAACGCTCCGCCTCCACGGAAGCAGGAACGCATATTCTTTTGTAGGTGAAGAACCCAGGACCTGGGAAAGTGTGTGGCGCGAGATCAGGGCCCTTCAGGCCTTTCTTGAAAAAAGGGATGTGAAACCCGGCGACAGGGTTGCGATACTCAGTTCGAACATGCCCAACTGGGGAATATGCTATTTTGCAATTACCTTCATGGGAGCTGTTGCAGTTCCCGTCTTACCCGATTTCTCCGCAACAGAAGTTAAAAACATCCTTGATCACAGCTCGTCATCAGCGATGTTCGTCTCTGCATCCCTCACAGGCAGGATAGATGGCTATGATTCGGAGAGCCTCAGGAACATCTTCCTCATAGAGGATTATTCTGAATATTCAAGCAAGGGCCGCTACAGCGCCTTTGATCCCGATGCTCTTCCTTCCGGAACATATACTGTAGGGGAAGAAGACATCGCTTCAATAATCTATACTTCGGGAACAACAGGACGATCAAAGGGAGTTATGCTTACACACAGGAACATAACTTTCAATGCAATGAAAGGCCGCGTTATTCAGCCGATTGACGAAAACGACAGGTTCCTTTCTGTTCTTCCCCTTTCACACACCTATGAGAACACCCTGGGCCTTATTTTGCCCATGCTTGCCGGAGCCTGCGTCTACTACCTGAGGAAGCCTCCGACGCCAGCAGTACTCCTGCCCGCGCTGCAGGAAGTTAAACCGACAATGATGCTTACGGTTCCTCTCATTATCGAGAAGATATATTTCAACAAGATACTTCCTGCCTTCAGGGATAAACTTGTGCTTAAGCTTCTTTACTCTGTTCCCTTCCTGAGGAAAAAACTGAATGCTGCTGCCGGAAAGAAGCTTTACAAGACTTTCGGCGGAAACCTTAAATTCTTCGGCATAGGAGGTGCGAAACTGAACAAGACTGTCGAACGCTTCCTCATCGAGGCGAAATTCCCTTATGCGATCGGCTACGGCCTTACTGAAACTGCGCCACTCGTGGCGGGAGCGAATCCTTCGAAATCAGTATTCGAGTCAACCGGCCCGGCTATCGAAGAAATTGAGATTAAAATCAACAATCCCGACATTAAAACCGGTGAAGGGGAAATCTGGGTCAGGGGAGCCAATGTAATGAAGGGATATTACAGGGAACCCGAGATGACTGCCGAAGTGCTGACACCTGATGGCTGGTTCAGGACCGGCGACCTGGGCAACCTCGACAGCAGGAATAACCTGTTCATAAGGGGACGCCTCAAGAACATGATCCTCAGCTCAACCGGGGAGAATATCTACCCCGAGGAAATTGAATCGGTAATTAACAATTTCAGGTTTGTTGTCGAGTCTCTTGTAATCCAGCAAAAAGGCAAGCTTGTTGCACTTGTTCACCTCAACATGGAAGAGATGGAGAAGAAATACCAGCACCTTAAGCATGATGTTTCCCATCAGATTGAAGTAAAGCGCGATGAGCTTCTGAATGAACTCCAGGATTACGTTAACTCGCACGTAAACAGGTTCAGCCGGATACACAAAGTTGTTATCCAGCCTGTCCCTTTCCAGAAGACCGCGACAATGAAAATAAAGAGGTTCCTTTATACCTGAACCTCTTTTTTGATTTATTTCAGAGCTGCCGCATACAGTTTGCTGACCTCATCCCAGTTGATTACGCTCCAGAAAGCCTCCACGTAGTCGGCTCTCCTGTTCTGATATTTCAGATAATAAGCGTGCTCCCAGACATCAAGGGCGAGGACCGGTTTCCCTTTTATGGGAGAGACATCCATAAGAGGATTGTCCTGGTTCGCGGTGCTTCCAACTGCCAGGCTGCCGTCGGCAGTCACGACAAGCCACGCCCAGCCGCTGCCGAATCTTGTCCTGGCTGCATTGTTGAATGTCTCCCTGAATTTTTCAAATGACCCGAAAGCCTTTGAAATTGCATCCGAGAGTTCTTTCGATGGCTGAGTCTTTGAGGCTCCCATTATGCTCCAGAAAAGCATGTGGTTATAGTAACCGCCCCCGTTATTCCTAACTGCATCGCTGTGCTTCGACATTGTTGCAAATATCTCTGAAAGGGTTTTCCCTTCCAGGGCTGTTCCCTTCGCCGCAGCCATGAAATTTGTGTAATATGCCCTGTGATGCTTGTCGTAATGGATCTCCATTGTCCTTGCATCGATGTAAGGCTCCAGTGTATTATAGGCATAGGGCAGAGGAGGGAATTCCGATGCCGGCACCCCCTCGAAGCTGCCTTTTGACGTTTTATCCTGCCCTGTTGAGACCAGGGAAAATACAAACAGCACAATAAGTGCAAATCCTGTTGTTTTTAATAGTTTCATTATGGTTTGTGTTAATGTTTTAACAATTAAACAGTTCTGCAACGATTTTGTTCATCAGGCCGGTTTATCCCTCTTAAAAGGAGCTATGTTTTTTGACACCTTTTTATTGAGTCAAAAAAAAATTCATACATTTAGCATGTGTATTTTGCGCCTAATCGGTTAATCTTAAATTTTTTAATGATGAAAAAATCGAAACTTATCCAGGGATTTGTCCTGATTGCATTTCTTGTTACTTTTATTTCCTGCGGAGGCAACAATAATAAATCAGGTCAGGGAGAAGAAGTTCAGAAGGCAGCTCTCGTCGAGGTTTCAATAGGAGGAATGACCTGCACCGGATGTGAGCAGTCGGTCCAGAACAAGCTGTCGAAGCTCGAAGGAGTGACTTATGTGAAAGCCTCTTTTACTGATGGCAAGGCCGTTGTAGAATATATCCCGGGCCTCACCGACACTCTTAAGATCCGTGAGGCAGTCACTGCCACAGGCTACACATGCAAAAGCATCAATACAGCCGAGGCCCGATAAGTCCCGAATATATGAGTGAAAAAAAGAAAAAGCCTGCTGAAGAGAAGAACCTTGATGAAATTCTTGATACATCAAGAAGGGATTTTCTGAAAAAGGTAGGCCTTGTTGGCAGCGCTGCCCTCACGGGGGCTGCGGCGCTCTATTCAGGCTACCGCTTTGAAAAGGAAAAGCACTCCGGGGCAACCATAAAGGTTCTCACAGAGGATAACAGGCTGGTCGAGATCCCCGTGGAACAGGTAAAGGATTATAAGCCAGGACTGAAAGTATACCAGACAAGGGGAAGGGAAGGCATTGAGGGAAAGCGCTGGGTTATGGTTATTGACCTCTCAAAGTGCCGCAACGCCCGCAAATGCGTTGAAGCCTGCCAGGATGCGCATCACCTTAGGCCCTACGAATACCATATCAACACCCTGGTGATGCAGGAATCAAAGAATACGCCAAGGTATTTCATGCCAAAGCCCTGCCAGCACTGCGACAACCCCCCCTGTGTATCGGTTTGCCCCGTTGACGCTACATTCAAGCGCCAGGACGGCATTGTTCTTATTGACAATGAGCGCTGCATAGGATGCCGTTTCTGCATGTCGGCCTGCCCCTATTCGGCCCGGATGTTCCACTGGCAGGAGCCCCTTGCCGTTGAGGGAGACAAGGAAAGGGTGTACGACATTGAACTTAACGTTCCGCATAAGAAGGGAACAATTTCAAAATGTCTCTTCAGCGCAGACCGCCTGAGGGAGGGCATAATGCCCTATTGTGTTTCGGCCTGCCCTAACGGAGTTTTCTATTTCGGCGACGAAAATGAAGATGCGGTCACAAACGGCACCACAAAGGAAACCGTACGCCTGAGCGAGCTCCTGGAGCAGAATGGAGCCTACAGGCTGCTTCCCGAACTGGGAACAAAGCCAAGGGTTTATTATCTCCCCCCGAAAAACAGGATTTTTGAATTCAGGGAGCCGGGCGAAACTGAATACAAAGAACAACATAATACCTGATCTTATGGCAGGAACTATATTCAAATCAGAAAGATACAGGCAGAAAGTTGAGTCAGTGTCAGCTGATATCCTGAGAAATGTGTCACTCAACCGGGGCTTCCTCCTGTGGATGGGATTTCTCACGGCTGTCCTTCTTGCCTGTCTCTATGCCTATACAATACAGCTCCGGGAAGGTCTCGGCGTTACAGGGCTCCGCGACATCACAAGCTGGGGGGTTTACATAGCAAACTTCGTCTTTTTTGTTGCAACAAGCCTTGTCGGAATGCTTATCAGCTGCGTGCTTGGGCTTTCCGGCGCCAAATGGGTTAAGCCGATTGCAAGGATTGCCGAAATAATCGCCGTTGCCTTCGCGGCAGTTGCAGGCCTTGTTATAATATCCGACATGGGACGTCCCGACAGGCTTCCTTACGTGTTCCTCTTCGGCAGGTTCCAGTCTCCGATACTCTGGGATGTAACGGTTGTTACAACCTATTTCTTTGTGAGTCTTCTGCTGTGGTTCCTTCCTATGATCCCCGACCTTGCAATTGCTAAGGACCGTCTGCCCGGGCGTCCTGCATTCCTGGTCAGGGCTTACGAAATACTTTCAGTCAAATGGGTTGACCATGAAAAACAGTTCGAGATACTGCACAAGGCAATGAGGATACTTCTCATTCTTATAATTCCACTTGCCTTTGCAATTCACACCGTTACATCATGGCTTTTTGCAGTTACGCCGAGGCCAGGCTGGGACAGCACAATATTCGGTCCTTACTTCATCTCCGGAGCCTTTGTTTCGGGAACCGCGGCCGTAGTTATTGCAATGTACTTTTTCAGGGTAAGCTACAAGCTTGAAAAATACATTACAGATTTTCATTTCGACAGGATAGGACGGGTACTTATCCTGGTTTCAGTCCTGTATTTCTACTTCAACCTGAATGAATTCCTTGTTCCGGGTTACAAGCTGAAGACCTCCGATGCAATTCACCTGAGGGAACTGTTTGCAGGTCATCATGCATTCCTGTTCTGGGGAGTACAGCTGCTGGGTCTTGTAATTCCGGCGATCCTGCTGCTTTTCAGGAAAATCAGGAAGCCTCTGCCAATGCTTGTAATATCAGTCGTTGTGCTTGCGGCTGCATGGCTGAAGAGATACATTATCGTTGTTCCTCCCCAGGCACATCCGTACCTGCCTGCCCAGAATTACCCTGTTGAGTGGATAGTTTACAAACCCACACTGATCGAGATAGCAGTTTCGGTTGCCGCTATAGTGCTTGTCCTGATGATAATAACAATTCTCTCCAAGCTCTTTCCTGTTCTCCCCATACAGGAAATTGCCGAAGAGGAAGCTCTTGCAAAAAATGAATCCGTATAAATCAAATACCTTCGCTAAATGAGGAAGCTAATCCCGGCATTAACTGCAATTCTCCTGCTAGGAACCCGACTCTCGGCGCAGGACTGGACCGTGCCCGACGACAGGAAGGGACGTCTCAGCACTTTCGCATTTGATGATGAAACAAGAAAAACAGGACAGAAGCTTTATACCGCCAACTGCAAGTCGTGCCACGGCATACCCGGAGAGGATAACTGGCTCAGGCTCGTGCCGCCCCCCGGAGATCCTGCATCGGAAAAGTTCCAGAAGAACAGCGACGGGGAGATGTTTTACAAGGTAGTTACTGGCAGGGGCCAGATGCCTTCATTCCGGACAGTGCTCTCGGCAAACGAAATATGGGCCCTGATTTCCTACCTCCGGAGCTATAACCAGGGCTATGTGCAACAGGTAATGCAGCTGATAACTTCGTCGGCATACCCTGACGCAGAGATTCGCATTGCACTTGCCTGGAACAGCGCCGACAGCACTGTCGACATCAGCGCAACTGCAGTAAGCGAAAAAAGCTCAGTTGCAGTGACAGACGCTGAAATGCAGCTTATGGTGCAGCGAAGGTTCGGACACCTTGCAGTCGACGAACCAAGAAATACAGACAGCCGCGGCTTTGTGCGCTTCCGCATGCCTGCCGGCCTGCCCGGCGACACCGCAGGCAATGTCCTCGTCATGGCCAGGTTTACGGATGAGGAGACATTCGGCTCGGCCGGAAAGGATACGATCCTGAGGGCAGGGATGCCTTCATTCAATGAAAGCCTTGTGGCGCCAAGGGCAATGTGGAATACGGCCAGAAAGGCCCCCGTGTGGATAATACTCACATACCTGGGAGGAGTTCTGATTGCCTGGGGCTTCATTATGCTCGTCCTGCTCAAGCTCCGCGACATTTTCATAATCGGCGAAAACTCAACTTTGAACAACAAATAAAACGAAATGCAATGAAAAGCATAACCGGTATTGGAAGAATCCTCTTCGCGCTTCCCTTTGCTGTTTTCGGGATAAATCACTTCCTGATGACAGATTACTACCTCGGGATACTTACTTCATTTATCCCCTTCGGAGCCTATACTGTGATCCTTACGGGAATCATGCTGATAGCTGCCAGCATAAGCATCATGTGGAAGAAATACGTAAGGTTTTCCACCATAATGCTGGCTGTTCTCCTCTTCATATTCATTGCAACAATTCACATTCCGCACCTAATCGGGGGAAAAGAGATTACAACAACACTGATAGCCCTTCTGAAGGATGTCTCGCTTATGGGCGGAGCCCTGATGATAGCAGGGATCTATTCCGATGAAGAAAAAGCAACAAAAAACAAATAAGATGAAACGCATTTTTTCAATGGCAGCCCTCATTCTCGTCGCTCTTGCCGCAATGAGCCAGGAGATGAAAAAATCAACAGTGATCCCTTCAGACATGGAGATTGGGATCATTGAACACCTTGGCGACACGATACCCATGGACCTCTGGTTTCTCAACGAGGAAAACGATACGGTTGTAATTGGTGACCTTATTGACAAGCCCACGATACTCCTGTTCGTTTATTTCGACTGCCCCTTCATGTGCAGCCCGCTTATGGACGGTGTGGCGGAAGTCGTAAGCAACCTAGACATGAACCTCGGCACCGATTACCAGATAATAACAATAAGCTTCAACACAAAGGACACTCCTGAAAAAGCAAGGGAAAAAAAGGTGAACTTCGTTCAGAGAATAAGCAAGGAAAACCAGAAACACTGGATGTACCTGACAGGAACACAGGAGAACATTACACAGATGACAGAGGCGCTTGGATTCAGATACAAGGCCCAGGGCCTCGATTTTGCACATGCCTCGGCAATAATGCTTATAAGCCCTCATGGCATAATAACCCGGTACCTGTATGGGCTCAGTTTCCTTCCCTTTGATCTTAAAATGGCAATTATTGAAGCTCAGAAGGATATAGCAAGGCCTACAATCAACAAAATCCTTGAGTATTGTTTTGCATACAACCCGTCAAGCAAGACCTATACTATCCAGATTACCCGGATCGTCGGCACTTTTACAATAGCGATAGCCCTGATTGTCCTGGCGGTACTTATACTGAAACGGAAAAAGAAATGAAAACACTTACGATATGAGCAACCCGGAGAACGGATCACAGGTTAGTTACCTGAAACACGAGGGGAAATACAAGGGCCTTCTGTCGTGGCTACTCACTACAGACCATAAAAGGATAGGGCTTCTGTACCTCTACTGCATAATTGTATTCTTTTTTGTAGCGGCTGTACTTGGGGTCCTCATGAGGATAGAACTCATAGCCCCCGGGGAAACAATAATGGGCCCCCAGACATATAACGGCATGTTTACCCTGCATGGCATTATTATGATTTTCGTAATAGTCATACCGGCCCTTCCAGCCATCTTCGGTAACTTCTTCCTGCCGATAATGATAGGGGCCCCTGACGTTGCCTTTCCCAAGTTAAACCTCTTCTCATGGTATCTCTTCGTGATAGGAGCGATTTTCGGAGTGCTTTCACAGTTCATAGGTGAGGGTCCGCCCGATACAGGATGGACATTCTATGTGCCCTACAGCTCCGAATCGTCGACAAACGTGATATATGCACTTATTGCCGCTTTCATACTGGGCTTTTCCTCGATCCTTACAGGTTTGAATTTCATTGTAACAATGCACAGGATGAGGGCACCGGGCATGGGATGGTTCAGGATGCCGCTTTTCCCATGGTCGTTATACGCAACCGCCTGGATTCAGGTTCTTGCAACACCTATAGTCGGGATTACGCTGCTTATGGTAATCGCCGAGAGGGTGCTGAACATTGGCTTTTTCGATCCGAAACTGGGCGGTGATCCCGTCCTCTTCCAGCACCTGTTCTGGATCTATTCCCATCCTGCAGTCTACATAATGATACTTCCCGGCATGGGGATAGTCACCGAAATCTTCCCTACATTCAGCCAGAAGCCTGTTTTCGGCTACACTGCAATACTTATTTCAAGCCTTGCAATTGCCTTTGTCGGGTATTTCGTTTGGGGCCATCACATGTTTACAGCCGGTATCAGTTACGGCTCGAGGTGGTTCTTCTCCTTCCTTACCTTTATCGTGGCAGTTCCAAGTGCAATAAAGGTATTTAACTGGATATCAACTATGTACGGGGGGTCAATAGAAATGAAACCCCCGCTGCTTTATGCAATTTCATTTATTTTCCTCTTCATGATCGGAGGCTTTACGGGCCTTACCCTCGGATCGGTGGCAACAAACGTTCAGGTTCATGATACCTCCTTCGTTGTGGCCCACTTCCACTACATAATCTTCGGGGGCATGGGCTTTGCATTTTTCGCCGGCATGCACTACTGGTTCCCCAAGATGTTCGGCCGTATGTATAACGACAGGATTGCCTATATAGCGTGGGGAATAATTTTTGCAGGCTTCAACCTGCTTTATTTTCCGCAGTTCATCATTGGCATACAGGGCATGCCCAGGAGGTATTTCGATTACCTGCCCCAGTTTCAGACAGGACATGTCATTTCAAGCATAGGCGGATTCATTCTTTTCGCAGGTCTTGTAATGATGCTATGGAACCTTGTATACTATGCCCGAAGGGGCGCCGCAGCGCCGGCGAATCCATGGAAGGGAGTTACGCTGGAGTGGCAGATCCCCTCTCCTCCTCCCCTCGAGAATTTCGATGTCATCCCGGAAATAAAGACGCCTCCGTACCTTTTCAGCACAACTGATAACAACAAACAGAAATAATATATATGTCAGTAGCAATGAGTCATCACGGGCATACCGACAACGAAGCCGGGAAACTGGGAATGTGGATTTTTCTTTTTACCGAGCTTTTTCTCTTCGG
>JALOMK010000329.1 GCA_025455505.1 Bacteroidales bacterium | reverse complement strand
CCTTGCTATCTCATTGGCAATAACCTGTGATTCATCCCTTGCAAGTGTTGCCCATTCAAGAGCCTTTTTCCCGTAATCCACTGCTGCAAATGTCTTTTTGTAGCTTATTACCTTATCGAGAACAGATATATAGTTGTCAACCATTGCGGGACTGGCACCAGGATAGTCTATCAGGAATTTCCTTATATTCTCGGCGCCTGTCTTTCTCAGGTCAATGTGCTTCAGGAAGATCTCCGATACCAGCGTAGCCCCGCTTTTGGCAGAATTCAACAGAGCACCGTTGTTCTGTTCATGCCACTTGGAGAGTTCAGACCTGGTCATATCAATAGTCTTCTGAAACCTGGCCCTCGTTTCAGTGAACCCGTCAAGCTTTTTCTGCATCTCTGCGCAGAACTCCGGTGTTTTTGCCTTATCCGTTTTCGCTGCATCATCCTTTTTCATGTCCTTTGCCCTTGCAGCCTCCTCCTTTGCAATCCCGTTATCAATAATCCCTTCCGCTTTCCTAAGGTCCACTACATTCGGGTCGTTGTCAGGATCGGTAAGAGTAGTGAACTCGGGAGAAGATACGTCTATGCCAAAGAAATCTGTCCCTCCTTCTATCTCAGGAATCATATCGCTCAGCGAACCTGCCTCAAACTGGTCCCTGGCCCCTCTTGCCATCGCTTCAGCATCACCATCAAGGGTTTTAAAATCCAGGTTTGTTTCATCTTTAATTTCAAGGTCGCCGCTACCCGGACCGGACTTGTACATTTTCATCATGTTGTCATACTTTTCCCTTTCCATCGCCTCCCTGAGCTGCCTCTGGTGTTCCGCCTCCATTGCCTGGCGGGCCTCTTCTGCCTTCTGTGCATCGATGGCAGCCTGCTGCGCTTTTGGATCCGGCGCTGCAAACAGGTTAGATATCAGGGCATTCATGATGCCCGCAGTGATTATGCTGGATGGTGAGGACGACAGTGAAGGGGCAACACTCCTTGCTGCCGCTGATACGGCTGATACTGCTCCTACCGGCACAGGCGCGGATACTTTGGGAATATTACCGCTGGACCCTGCCATATTCTGCAACTGCTGAAAGGCAGACTGTCCTGAAAGGAGCATTGAAAATGAGAGTAATAAAATAATGGCTGGCAGGATTTTCGAATAATATCGAACTGGGACAATAATAGTTTTCATACTGCAGATCGGTTATACACTTTATACGGACATGCAGTATTAAAGTTATCGTGCCCGGCTATTTCAGAAAATACGTTTTGACGTAAGAAATGAAATTATTGACGAAGTTATCAACAAGGAAGTTTTGTGAAAGTCTGACAATTTCTCACTTGATAATTTTCACGGGCCATATCAGCCTGTTTCTGTAGATCCTGAAGAAGGGAGTACCTGCACTGCCGAAGGACTCCATGAACGATGCAACAGAAGGAATTGAGGATCCTGCAAAATCGAGAACGGTTTTCGAGGAAGCATTGTTTTTTATTAATTGATCCACAACGTAGTATCCTATTCTCCTCTCCCTGCTTGCCGCCGTATTTACAACAAAAAGCATAGTCTTGCAGCCGTTGAATTCAACAATGAACATCCCGTAAATGAGTTTTTTCCTTTCAGCCCGAACTCCAATAATGCTGCCCTTCCTGTTCTTGATGCAAAAATTCATGAGATTCCTCAGTCGTTCGAAATCCACTGGCTTTATGCCCCTTATTTCCCTGCCCTTGTTTTTTATGAACAGATCGATAAGTTCATCAGGCCTGATGTCGTCTGCCAGTTCAGGACTGTTCGCTGAGGCAGTCTCAATATTTCTCAGGCAGTGGCGGGAGTAGTTCAAACGCAGATCTTCATATGGTAATGAAAGGTCAATCGTATAGTTATTCATCTCGCTGATCCTGAACCCGTCATTTTCAATCCTGTGGCCCACGCAGAGGTCAACTAGCCTGAAGAAATCGGGCAGGTAGTCAAGAAACTCCCCCAGTGCCTCGGCAGGCGGCTTGTCGGGCGAATAAGCGTCGAGGTGCTGAAGAAATACAGGCGTAGCCACATACCTGATTCCAAGTACAGACCGGCAGGGTACAGGGAAAACAGAATCATAGTCATCATCCACAAGGGCTTCCCAGCCCGGGGCCATAATGTCGAGATACCAGGAGTAGCCGTAAGGCTTTATACTGTGGGAGTTCCGTACACACAGGTCCCACTGCTCCCTGTCAATTTCGTTATTCTTATGGTAAACAATCATTTTTTCTGGTACTTCAGCATTGCTTCAAAAACTTTTCTCCATTTTCTGCCATTCTCGTCATCGAGAAGTGAAGTATTATGCCATATTGTCGAGAACAAACCACCGGCATTCCGCGTGGAGTCAATAAGAGAGCATAGCATGCCGAGTGATTCTTCATGGCTCATCTCCTTGTATTTGTAGAAAGTGGCATCCATTGCCATAAAGGGATATACCCTGAGAGAAGTTGCAATATCCTCAGCGGCATCATAAAACATGAAGGGCCTTGCAATACCAGCCCTGAAACCCGGCTCCTCCGGGTAGCCCATCGAATAGTCTTCGCTGATTCCGCAGGCAAGCAGCGCCTTGTACGACCGTGGTATAAAAAGCCTTATATAGTGGTACCTGCTGCCGTGAATTCCATTTCCTGTTATTTTTCCCAGTCTTTCAATCTCAGCTGACAGCATCGAATCATCATCTGCAGCATAGTATGAAGGATGTATTCCTGCCGGGTGCCTTTCCGACACCTTTGAAATAAGATCCCGGTAGTCATTGCTCTTCCAGGAGGGATTTACATCATATCGTGAATTATCACCGACAGGAAAAAAGAACCTTGCTTCAGTTCCTGTTTCTGCCAGTTCCGACAGGATATAATCAAACACATTAAAGGGATCAAGTTCACCCTTTGCCACTGTCCTGTACCTTTCCGAGGCATGGCCGTCTTTTCTCCCTATATCCAGCAACATCCCGCCCACTGAGCGCAGCAGACTCCTGCCAAGATAGGCAAAAGGCTGATCAGCATCCATTGTCAGAATGGAGCCGAACTCATTCCTCCTGAAGGAAAGAGTCCTGAATTTTCTTGCAAGCAGGAGTGCCAGTTCCCTGGTCCACATGTCGATAACCGGCAACTGCAGAAACCCGTTTCTGAAGGCAAGGGAAGCTGAGGCCATGTAACGCCCATGCTCATCCCTGTTTTCAGCTGAGTACTCCTCATACCTCGTCACGAGGTAAAATGCTGCAGAAAATATGTCAAAGGGAATATCA
>JALOMK010000045.1 GCA_025455505.1 Bacteroidales bacterium | reverse complement strand
GTTTCCCGTCGATTTTAACATCAAGCTTCCGTTCCTCCCCAAGTGTGACAAAACTGACAGTATGCCTCTCATCCCCGCCGCCCCTGTTCCCGCAGGAAGCGGGAACAAGAAGCAACAGGAATACAAGTATCCTTAATATCCTCATCTTCAATTCAATTATGGCAGCTTCCCGAATATCTCCTCTTCTCCCTTTCTCCCACTCTCCCTTTCTGCTATATCGTGTTACCGACAACATATGGTTTCCTGTAGTCCCTTGTCAGCAGCTTATCGGCCTCGGGATCGTTTACGAATTTCTCCTTCGCACCGTCGAACTTAAGCTGGCGTCCTACACGGTAGGAAATGTTTGAAAGCGCCGGAAGCACCGCCGACATGTAACCTTCCAGGATATCAGCATGAAGATCCTCATTCTTGCCTGAACGGATTGCATCTATAAAATTGCCGTAGTGGCTCGAACCTCCCGGAGGAGCCATGAAAGTAGGATCATTTGATTTTTCACCTATCCCTGAGCCGGCAAAGGGTTTGCTTTCACGTTTTCTGTACGCATTCCAGGTATCGCCGTCAATTTCCATATATCCTTCCGTACCATAGAACAAATTGCCTATTCTTATTCCAAGTCCTCCTTCAGCATTTGTATATCTTCCCCTGGTCTCAAATTCGAGAATCTTGCCATCCTTGTACTTAAGTACCGATGTTTGCGTATTTGGAGTCTCCTGTGAGCATTCGGCAGGGCTTATTCCATAAATATTCCCCATTGAATAAACAGTCTCAGGATGTTCATTTTTATTAAGCCCCCAGCGTGCAATATCGAACTGGTGCGGTCCCTGATTGGCTGTATCGCCGCCGCCGGTTGCCCAATGCCAGTGCCAGTTGTAATGTACCTTTTTCTCATTATAAGGCTGCATCTGGCATGGTCCGAGCCACATATCATAATGCAGCGAAGCAGGTGGTGTACTGTCAGGAGAAATCCCAAAGGAATCGCGTGGTTTGAAGCACAAGCCCTTTGCCATAAAAACATCACCGATGCCTCCGCTGTGAAGGAACTTTATGGCTTCAATTACCTGGGGAATTGAACGGTTCTGCGTTCCGGTCTGCACCCTTACATTATATTTTCTTGCAGCCTCCACCATCTTCCTGCCTTCGAAAATCAGGTGGGTAGCCGGTTTTTCGACATAAACATGCTTGCCGGCCTGGCAGGCCCATACCGTGGCAAGAGCATGCCAGAAGTTTGGAATAGCCAGCGATACAGCGTGAATATCCTTGTCTTCCAGCACCTTGCGAATATCCCACTCAGTGCCCGGTGTTTCCCCTGTTCTGTCGACAACTGTTTTGATCCTGGAAGCAAAGAATTGCTCATCAACATCGCAAAGTGTCTTTACGCGTACATTCTTGCTGTCTTTCAAGCCACAATAGCTTCCCACATGGGTGCCGCCCTGTCCCTTCAAACCAACTACTGCTACATTGATACGGTCGTTCGAGCCGATAATTGACCTGTACGATCCCGAGCTGAATCCTGCTCCGCCTATTGTAAGACCTGCGGTTCCAAGGATCCCTGTTTTAATGAAATCTCTCCTTTTTGTCATTTGTGGTTAAGTTTTATTATTGGAATAGTTGTTAATCACTTTATGATCCTGTTAAAATCTTTGCAAAAAACCTAAGTTAAATTTACTGTATTTTGTAATATGTTATTCTGCCCGGGGAATTAATGTGTCATTATTATACTGAATTTTTCACCAGCCTATGAAAACAATTATTGATTATTTTCGACATTCTGCCTTTGTAATTCTGATTCTTACCTTCAGTTCCGCAACAGCGTCCGGACAGGATCAGGTCACGGCACCGGCGGCTGCACAGCAACAGCAGGCCAGGCAACAGAAGCAGGACATTCTAGGATCAGGAACTCTCACGGAACAGATGCAGAACCTTGAGGACAGGACCAGGATATATGATAATTTCAGGGCTGTACGGGAAGATGTTTTCCAGAAACTCGTCAGGAATGTTTCAGATTCATTGACCCTGTTGCAGAACAGCATCGGGACCTTAAAAACAACAATATCAGAACAGGCAAAGTCAATCGATTCACTCAAGGCTTACCTTGCATCAACCGAAGCGGGTCTTAACGAGATGACACGCACAAAAAACAGGCTCAGATTCTTCGGAATCGAAATAAATAAAACAGTATACAATACAATAGTCACAGTTGTAATTGCCGGCCTGATAACCCTGCTTGTAATGGGATTCCTGGTATTTAAAAGGAACATCGCAGTAACTGCCCAGGCAAGGAAGGAGCACCTGGATCTGAGGAACGAATTCGAAACCTACAGAAAGAGTGCAAGAGAAGCAAGGGAGAAAATGTCAATGGATCATTTCAACGAGATCAGGAAACTCAAGGGTGGTTGACAGCTGATTGGAAGGATGTACCTGCATTTTAACTGACCAGAAATATTTTCCGTACGCACTCCAATTAATCTGATTCCATAAATGAAAAACCTTGGTTTTACCATTTTTGTATCTGCATTGCTGGCAACTTCATGCAGCATTCCTTCCTCAAAAACCGGCTTTGTAAGCAACTGGAACCCGGAAGGATCGAGAATTTGGATCGGTCCTGAATACTGGACAAACCCAATGCAGGACTGGAAAGTGGAACAGGGCCGCCTGAAATGCCTGGTTGCAGGGACCGGCCGCTCGATTCACCTGTTAAGCCACTGCCTTGAAGGGGTTCGAGGCGATTTTGAATCCACGGTGGTTCTTGGATTGCCAGCGACAACATCCGGAACCGGTGCAGCAGGCTGGGGCGGGTTCATCCTGGGAGCAAAAGGAGAGTTCAATGACTATCGCGACGATGCTGTTTATGGCAAGGGGATAAATGCCGGGATAAGCACTGCCGGCAGGATCTTCATTGGCAATGTAGTGGCAGAAGATAATCCTGATTCTGTGAACATCAAGGAAGAGCTGGCCAGTGAGAAAGGCATTAAACTGTCAGTCAAGGCACTGGCGGCGGAAGATGGAATCTATACCGTCACACTGACTGCCTACAGCAACGCAACTAAAAAATCTCTTGCGGAAATTTCAACCAGGGTCAGCGACACAGGCCTCACGGGCAATATAGCTTTACAGAGCCATTTCAATTCCGCACCGGGTGCCTTACGTGATAAGCAGGGCTATTGGTTCGAAGGCTGGACTGCTTCAGGCGGGAGGCTGGCAGAGCATCCGGATCGTTCTTTCGGCCCCGTGCTTTTCACTCTTTACACTCTTAGCAGGGATGTGATGAAGCTGACTGCACAAATGCCCCCTCTTGCGGCATCTGATCAGTCATTCCTTACACTGGAAATAATGCAGGATGGCAGAAAGTGGGAAAAAGCCGGAGAGTCAGCAATTGACCCACTGTCGCGAACTGCGGTTTTCAGGATTGAAAAGTGGAACAGCGCAACCGACATTCCGTACCGGGTCGTCTATTCATGGAGCCATGACGGCAAAAGGCCCCGTGACTATTATTACGAGGGAACAATTAAAAAGGATCCGGAGGACAGGGAAGAGATAATTGTTGCAGCCTTTACAGGCAATAACGACCTTGGTTTTCCGAATAAGGAAGTCAGTGATCACGTCATGAAGCACAAGCCCGACCTCCTTGTTTATACAGGCGATCAGATCTATGAGCCCCGGGGGGGCTTTGGCATCACAATGGAGCCCCTGGAAACGGCTGTCCTTGACTATCTGCGCAAATGGTACATGTTCGGGTGGGAATACGGCTCGATGCTCAGGCAGATACCTTCAGTATGTCTTCCCGACGATCATGACGTATACCACGGTAACCTCTGGGGATGCGGAGGCAAAGCCGCTAAAAAATCGGACGATACAAAGGAATGGCAGGACGACGGGGGATACAAAATGCCGGCTGAATGGGTCAATATGGTTCAGCGCACCCAGACTGCCCACATGCCCGACCCATACGATCCGACACCTGTTTTGCAGGGCATATCGGTGTATTATACCGATTACAGGCTCGGGGGCATAAGCTTTGCAATCGTTGAGGACCGTAAATGGAAATCGGCCCCGAAAGCGCTGATGCCAGCATCACTTAGAGTTATCAATGGATGGGCCGAAAGCAGCCGTCTTGTCGACCCGTCTGTGCTTGATGTTCCTGCAGAACTGCTGGGAGAAAGGCAGCTGTCCTTCCTGGAGAATTGGGCCGGCGACTGGAGCGGCAGGACAATATTCAAGGCAGTGATTTCGCAGACTATTTTCTGCACAGTCGCCACCCTGCCCGACTCGGCACAGAGCGATGTTGTTGTCAGCAGACTGAGGATAACTGAAAAAGACGAGTATCCTGCAAATGACATTCCCACGCAGGATATGGACAGCGACGGATGGCCCAGACAAGGACGGGATGCGGCCCTCAGGGTAATGCGAAAAGCATTTGCAGTTCATATCGCAGGTGATCAGCACCTTGCCAGCACAGTGAAATACGGCATTGAAAACTGGGGCGATTCTCCTTATGCAATTTGCGTTCCATCAATTTCAAATTATTTTCCAAGAAGATGGTTTCCGAATACCCCGGGCAGGAACAGGGCCCCGGGTCAGCCTGAAAACACAGGCGACTTCCTCGATGGATTCGGAAACAAAATGACCGTTCTGGCAGTTGCCAACCCCATGGTTTCAGGGATGCAGCCGGCAAAACTATATGACCGGTCTGCTGGTTACGGAATAATCAGATTCAATAAGAACACCCGGGAAATTGAAATGGCCAACTGGCCCCGCCAGACCGATCCGTCAGCGCCCGGTGCAAAACCATATCAAGGCTGGCCGGTGAGGTTTATGCAGGAGGATAATTACTCAAGGAAGGCAGCATACTGGCTTCCGGAACTTGAGATAAACGGCACTGACCTGCCGCCGGTGGTTAAAATCACAAACGAGGAAACAGGGGAGCTTGTTTATGCACTCAGGATCAGAGGAAATAAGTTTCGCCCCGGGGTCTTTGAAGAAGGGACTTACATGATTGAGGCAGGCGAGCCCGGAACCGACAAGTGGAAGGTTCTGAAAAACATCAGCCCTGAAAATATTGAATCCCGCAACAACCTCAGGATTGATTTACAGTAAACGGGAAAGGGAGCTCCGTTGATATCCTTGTTTTCCGGGCAGGACTTACTAATAACGCACCCTGATTTTAATTGATCCGGCTACCGGTCTTTCCGATACAACGATAACATAGCCGCCCCCGCTGCCTGAAGTGATAGCCCCTTGATAATAAGGAAAGTATTTTGTTTCCATCTCCTCCATCACCCGGTCAGGCACTGTCAGGGGCAGTATCCTGCTCCACGAAATAAATGTTTTTGTAAGCGCTTTACCAAGTCCGGCAACATCGCGCCTTAAAACCGATTCCCAGCAGAGTTCCCCGGCCTCACCAAGCTCCTTCACCAGCTGCCTATCAAGGTGCATTTCCCTGAGAGGATCGTAACCCTCGGGACGCGGTTCGAGAGGAACCATGTGAAGAACATCCGACAGCCAGTCGCAGACTGAGGAATCGGTTGAGGACTCTATGATCTCCGGCCAGTAGGAGCCGTTATACCACAGGCGGTTAATACCGGGATAAAGAAGGCCAATATGATCCTGGGAGCCCGAAACATACTTTGCACCTGGAGGATTTTCGGTATCGAAGAGCCTTTTTGCGTTCTTTTCAATGTCACCTTCAGGGTACCTGTCGCCCCAGAGACCAAGGGCCACTCTCCTCGAACTTGTTGCAAGCCCCGACCTGTCGTTGAATTCAAAATCGGGATGAATCTGTGCCACGACAACAGTTCCAGGGTGGACGGAAGACACCCAGGGCTGGTCGATCCAGCCTCCTGCCAGGCAGAGGCGGTAAGGGAATCTTTCATGAATCATATCCCCGGATCTACCTGTTAAAACGCCGTGAATTTTTACCGTCATTTCCTTCCGACAATTCTGAGGCGATCCATTCATAGGTTTTCTTAAGGCCCTTCTTCAGAGATATGGAAGGCTCCCAGCCTAGATATTGTCGTATGAGGGTGTTGTCGGAGTTGCGGCCTCTTACTCCCTTTGGAGCGTTTAGGTCATATTTCCTTTCGAGCCTGTATCCGGCAATGTCCTCCACGATGCTGACGAGCTGGTTTATTGACACCATCTCACTGCTGCCGAGATTGATGGGTTCACTGATTCCGCTGTACATAATGTCGATGATGCCCTTAATGCAATCATCGATATACATGAAACTCCTTGTCTGCTGCCCGTCGCCCCAGATCAGAATTTCCTTTTTCCCGGAGATCCCGGCTTCGATAACCTTCCTGCAGATAGCTGCCGGAGCTTTTTCGCGGCCGCCGTCGTACGTGCCGAAAGGCCCGTATACGTTATGAAACCTTGCCACTCTTGTAACCAGTCCGAAGTCTTCCGAAAAGTGCCTGCACATCCTCTCGCTGAAGAGCTTCTCCCATCCATAGCCGTCCTCGGCGAGGGCCGGATAGGCGTCGGATTCCTTCAGGCCGGGATTGTCAGGATCGGTCTGCTTATCACCATTGTATACGCATGCCGAGGAAGCATAGAAAAACCTGTCGGCCCCGCATTCCTTTGAAGCTATCAATAGATGGGTGTTTATAAGGACGCTTATCATGCACGCCGCCTTGTTGTTCTCAATGAATCCCATACCGCCCATGTCTGCAGCAAGGTTAAAAACCTCATTGAACCCGTTCACCGCCCTGAAACAGTTTTCGCGCAGCCTGAGGTCAAGCACAAGGTTTTCTGACTTTTCTGAAACCTGGTACCACTCATTCAGAGGTTTAATATCTACGGCACGGACTGTATGTCCTTCCCTGATCAGTTCCTTTACAAGGTGGCCTCCGATGAATCCTCCGGCCCCGGCAACTAGTATCCTTTTCATTAAATCTGGTTTAAGTATTTTTTTTGATAGTTATATTCTGACTCGTTTTTTCAGGTCCCTGCTACGGGTGTCCGGGCAGCAAGAAGCGGCCGATGCCGGAAGAAAACTGCTGTAAGTACAACAGTAACAACTCCACCGGCAGCATATGATACTTCAGCAGGAAGTGAAAATCCTTCAGGAGCTGTAAATATGTATGTTGTGGTTACGGCAGTCATGAGCATTGCGGGAATAAGAGTGACAAAATAATTCTTGCCTGCTCCGGCAAGATATACAGTTATTGCCCAGAGTACAACCATCGCCAGGGTCTGGTTCGACCACGCGAAATAACGCCAGATGATTCCAAAGTCAATGCGTGTAAGAAGGAACCCGGCAAGGAAAAGAGGTATGCTGATCGCAAGGCGGTTCCTGACCGGCCCCTGTTTGAACGAAAGAAAGTCAGCAACAATGAGCCTGGCACTCCTGAACGCCGTGTCGCCCGATGTAATTGGCGCCGCAACAACACCGATCAGGGCTAATACCCCTCCGACTTTCCCGAGAAGAGAATTTGATATTTCGTTCACAAGAAAGGCGGCGTTGCCGTTGTTTGCAGTCATTGTATCATTAAGTTCCCTAATCCCTCCGTAGAAACTCATTCCGATGGCTGCCCAGATCATCGCAACAATTCCCTCTGTTATCATAGCCCCGTAAAACACCCTTCTCCCAAGCTTTTCATTTGTTATGCAGCGCGCCATCATCGGTGACTGTGTGGAATGGAATCCTGAAATAGCTCCGCATGCTATTGTAATGAACATCATTGGAAACACAGGAAAATTCTCCGGATCGGAATGGAGGTTTGCAAAATTGCTGCTGTTAAGTTCGGGTATCGAATAACCTTTCACAAAGAGGGCAGTTATGAGTCCTATTGCCATAAAAGCGAGTGCAAAACCGAACAGGGGATATACCCGGCCGATTATTTTATCGACTGGAAGCATTGTTGCAAGTACATAGTATGCAAATACAACCCAGACCCAGAATGTCATATCAAGCGACTCCGGGGTAAGGCCTGCAAGTATCTTTGCCGGTCCCATTATGAACACTGCACCGACGAGGACCATGAGAATTACTGTGAATATCCTCATGAACTGTTTTACGCCCTTGCCAAGGTATATACCGACGATCTCTGTAATGCTGAGGCCATTATGGCGGATCGAGAGCATGCCCGAGAAATAATCATGAACGGCTCCCGCAAAAACTGACCCGAGCACTATCCAGAGAAAAGCCACCGGTCCCCACATTGCACCGGCAACTGCACCGAAAATAGGTCCCAGCCCGGCAATATTGAGAAACTGTATAAGGAATACCTTCCACCATGGCATCGGAACGTAATCAACACCGTCGGCAAGTTTATATGCAGGTGTTTTGCGAGTGGGATCAATTCCTTCAATCCGTTCGATGAACCTCGAATAGAGAAGGTACCCAAGCACAAGAACTGCAATTGAAACCGCAAATGTTATCATAGCTCAATCAAATAAAACCGTGATCTGTTTACCTGAAAAGCAAGGGTGCAAACTCATGCAGTGACCTTCGCCATGTCTGCCATTCGTGGTCGGTGCCCGGAGACTCGTAATAAACATGCCTGATTCCAATCTTTTCAAGTGCCTCGTGGAAGCCCTTGACTCCCTTGTACATGTTCTCAGGCTCGGCGGTGCCGATGCCTATCCAGACAAGTTTCACCCTGCTGTTGAATGATTTTGCGTCGGCAAAGGCCCCGTTAAACACTGTTTTAAGATCAGAATCGGCCGTAAGCCGCCCTGTGCCGCTGAATCCACCTATATATGCAAATTTGTCAAGGTTCCTCGTTGTTATCTGGAGCGTTTGTCCTCCTCCCATTGAGAGTCCTGCCATAGCCCTGTGGCCGCGATCGGAAAGAGTCCTGAAATGACTGTCAATAAAAGGGATAAGATCTTTAATAACAACTTCTTCAAAGGCAGAAGGCCCTTGTTGCTGCTGTCCGGCGGGTTGCGGTGCGGCTGCTGACTGAGCACCTTTCCGAACGGCATAACCCTGGTCCATCACTATGAGCATAGGCAAGGCCTTTCGCTCCGCTATCAGGTTATCCATTATAATGTCGGCCCTGCCCTGTACACCCCAGCTCCTCTCGTCTTCTCCGGAGCCATGCTGAAGATATAGCACAGGGTACCTTTCCGGGGTGCTTTCATTATATCCGGGGGGACAATAGACGAAACAGCGCCGCCAGGCGCCTGTAACCTCTGAGAAATACCACTTCTGGCGGATGTCGCCGTGAGGTACGTCTTTAAGGGAATAAAAATCAACACCCGCCTCAGGTATCTCTATTCCGCCAGACATCCGTCCCCAGCCAAAAAAAGTTTCACTGGCAGGGTCGCTAACCTGCACCCCGTTGATGAACAGGAAATAATAATGGAAACCCGGCACCAGCGGATCGGTTGTAACCGACCAGAAACCTGCGCTGTCCTTTGCCATATCGTACTTTTTACCAACCTGCACCTCTACCTTGCCGGCATCGGGGGCCTTGATCCTGAAGATGGCCCTGAGATCGTCAGTGACCCTTGGAAATTCAGCTCCTCTTACATTCGAGGAAGCTGGTTTCGATCCGCCGGCTGGCAGACCAGTCTGGGCATTTGTGAGAACTGAGCCCAGCAGAAAAATTGTCGAAACAAGAACAGTTCTTTTCATAATTCAAGTTTATACGATATTACAGCATTTTCCCTATAGATTTTGTCAACCACTTCTGCTGGAAGCTTCAGGCCTGTGAATTCACCCCTGAACCTTGTTGAAGTCATTGGCTCGTCGCTTGTGAAATATTTCCAGTCGTCGAGCCAGGTTTCGTGCATTCTCTTGCGGAAACCATCGGGATTACTGCTTCCGCTGTAGCCCACATCAGTGCCGTAGAGCAGCCTGTCCTGGTATTTAATGCAGAAATCGCGTACTCGTTTCCTGTCCCTGGCTGACTGATATTGAAGGTGGCAGATCCTTGCCGACATATCAACG
>JALOMK010000044.1 GCA_025455505.1 Bacteroidales bacterium | reverse complement strand
CTTATCGGCATTTATCTTCCGCGTCAGAGTGATAATCCGCAGAATCCCGGAAAAAAATCAAAAAATGACAAGCTTAACATAATTCTTAACATTATAGAATCAAATTATGTTGATACGGTAAATCGAGACGAACTTGTTGAAGCAGCTATTCCCTCTATTCTGAAAAAGCTTGATCCGCATTCGGTATACATACCTTCAAAGGACCTCATTCGTGTCAACGAACCGCTTCAGGGAAATTTTGAAGGTATAGGTATCTCATTCAACATGCTTACCGATACTATCCTGGTAATCAGTACTATACCAGGAGGACCAGCAGAAAAGACCGGACTTCTCGCCGGAGATAAGATCCTGTATGTCAACGATTCTCTCGTGGCTGGCAAAGGAATAAGCGACGAAAAAGTCATGGGTATGCTGAAAGGCCCCCGGGGAACAGTAGTCAGGGTGAAAATCCTGCGCCGGGGACATAATGAGCTGCTCCCATTCAGTATTACACGTGATAAAATCCCTATTTACAGCATCGACGTGGCATATATGATAAATGATAATATCGGATTTATCAGGATCAATAACTTTGCAATGACCACTTTTGATGAGTTCATGAAGGGGCTTGAAGAGCTTAAAAGCAAGGGAATGACAAAGTTGATTATTGACCTTCGGGGTAATTCCGGAGGCATTATGGAAGCAGCTATCCAGATTGCAAACCAGTTTCTGAAAAAAGGAGAACTGATTGTCTATACCAAAGGACGCACGCAACCCAGAAATGAAGCAAGGGCGACGGGAAAAGGAGAATTTGAAACCGGCGACCTGGCAGTACTTATTGATGAATGGAGTGCATCAGCCAGCGAAATTCTTGCCGGGGCAATTCAGGATAATGACCGGGGTACGATAATTGGAAGACGCTCATTCGGTAAAGGACTGGTACAGGAGCCTGTTCAGTTCACTGATGGATCAGGAATACGACTTACCATCGCAAGATATTATACACCAACAGGAAGATCTATTCAGAAACCTTATAAAAAAGGATTTGAAGATTATTACGACGACCTGAATACCAGGTTCGACAGGCATGAATATGAGAACTCCGACAGCATAAGGTTCGTTGACTCCCTGAAATTCACCACTCCGGGAGGGAAAACAGTCTATGGTGGCGGTGGCATAATGCCCGATAAATTTATACCCGTCGACACTACAGATATTTCACCATATTTTATGAAGGTGAGTCCTTTTATTTATCCTTTTGCATTAAAATATACTGAAATGCACCGGGAGACACTTAAGAAATATACTGAATCCGGGGAGATTGAAAAGTATCTTGATAAACAGGGGCTGCTTTATCAGTTCATTGATTATGCTTCTAAGAACGGCATCAAAGCCGATCAGAAAGGATTAAGTATTTCAGGGATGGTTATTCATACCCAGCTGAAATCATATGTCGCCCGGAATATTCTTGATAATAAAGGATTTTACCCTATCAGGGAAAAGATTGATACCACCCTTCTTTATGCTATAGATTTCCTGGAGAAATAGGGATGGTTTGCGGTTCGGGGTATGCGGTGTGCGGCGAAAAGAAGATAAAAGATAAAAGTAAAAACAGTCTTTAACTCTTTTGTCTTCCCCGGAAATCATCTGACTTTTCAATAAATTTTGTGATCACTTCGACTGATTTATCCTCTTCCTCAATGAATCCCAGATGCCCGGAGTTGTTCAGGACGACAACTGTTGCATTATCCGGCAGCTGTACTTTCATCTGAATCTGCAGACAATCTATATAATTATCCATAGCACCGAGGATCCAGAGACAGGGGACTATTCCACTTTCCATCACCGAAATCCTTGACGGTCTTTTTATCATTCCCCGGAGAACAGCAATAATTCCCTCTCCAGGTATTGAAGATGCAATTCCCTTTGACCGTTTAAGTGCTTCAGAAAATTTTTGAAGATTTGTGGTGGCATACATTCTTGAAACATTATCAGGATACATCAGGTCTTTTTTCCCGGCTTCAACCAGCCTTATTTCACGTTCCCTCTTGTTCAGAGCTTCTGCTGAATCAGGAAGCGGGTGTGAATGAAACAGACAGTAACCCGACAACATTTCATTGTAAAGCTCTGCAAAAGCCAGTGCGACATATCCACCGAGAGAGTGTCCGGTCAGGAAAATCTCGCTGATGCCAATACTCTTAATAAGTCCGTAAACAGCATCAGCTATCAGCTCCATAGTATGTACCTCTGCAAACATACCGGAACTTCCGTGTCCGGGCAGATCAATTGTTATTACCCTGAAATTCGTTGCAAGTTTTCCGGCAAAACTGCTCCATATTTCCGAAGTCTCAAGATATCCATGAAGCAGCACAACTACTTTTCCCCTCCCCTGATCAGAATAATGGATCATTCCTGTTCCGTACCTGAAAAAATCTTCCATATTAATTTTATTTACAAAATTAGGCAATAAAGAATTATGAGCTTAATCATATCTTTTTATGAATTATTATCCTAATATAGTGGGATACGTTTATTGGTAATATTAATTAATAAGTTTATTTTTATACTCCCCATTCACAAAACTATAAACCAACCTGTAATCATTTAATATCCAATGAATAAGATCCTCTTCTCATCCCTTTCCAAAAAATTTGTGATGGCGCTTGCAGGTCTGTTTCTTCTTATGTTCCTGCCTGTCCATCTGATCATTAACCTGATGCTCCTTAAAAGCGATCCTGTACCTTTCAACAGGGCAGCACATTTCATGGCAACATTCCCGGTAGTTAAAATTGTCGAGATTGCTCTTATTGCAGCCATACTGATCCATATTTCATGGGGTATCTTTCTGCAGATACAGAACTGGCTTGCACGTCCTGTTGGCTATGCAGGCGGGAACAAATCCGAGACTTCCTTCTTCTCCAGGTTTATGATCTGGACAGGTGCCTCTGTTCTGACCTTTCTGGTACTTCACTTTTTTAATTTTTATTTCATTAAACTGGGACTTGTCCCCGGAGATCCGGAAAACTTCTATTCTGTGGCTCATAACCTATTTAAAATATCTGCTTACAATTATATTTATCTCATCTGCTTTGTCCTCCTTGGACTTCACCTTTTTCATGCCTTCTCATCAGCTTTCCAGACTCTGGGACTCAATCACAGGATATGGACACCGGTCGTTAAGGTTTTTGCCCTTATATATTCAATACTAATACCAGCAGGTTTTGCATATATTTCATTAACTCTCTGGCTTTTCAGATAGAAAAACATAAGATCATGGGAAAACTTGTTTCAAAGATACCTGAGGGACCCCTCGCTCAAAAGTGGACGAGATACAAAGCTTCTGTAAAGCTTGTCAACCCTGCCAATAAAAAGAAAATTGAGATTATCGTTGTAGGAACAGGATTGTCAGGAGCAGGTGCTGCATCGGCTCTTGGTGAGCTCGGCTACAGTGTGAAAAACTTCTGTTACCAGGATTCTCCGCGTCGGGCACATTCTGTTGCCGCCCAGGGAGGTATAAATGCAGCCAAAAACTATCAGAATGACGGTGACAGCACCTTCCGGCTTTTTTACGACATGATAAAAGGCGGCGATTATCGAGCCCGTGAAGCAAATGTCTACAGGGCAGCGGAAGTCAGCAATCAGGTAATTGATCACTTTACTGCACTTGGCGTTCCTTTTGCCCGCGATTACGGAGGGACGCTAGATACTCGTTCTTTCGGCGGTGTTCAGGTATCCAGAACATTCTACGCCAAAGGACAGACAGGGCAGCAATGCCTTCTTGGCGCTTATTCATCGCTCAACAGGCAGATAAAAAAGGGAAATGTGAAAATGTTTCCAAGGAGGGAGATGCTCGAGCTCGTGCTTATCAACGGCAAGGCACGGGGAATAATAACAAGGAACCTTATTACCGGGGCAATTGAACGGCATTCTGCACATGCCGTCGTGCTTGCGACGGGAGGCTACGGAACAATATACTACCTGTCGACCCTTGCAGTAAACTCAAATGCATCGGCCGCCTGGAAGGCACATAAGAAAGGCGCTTTCTTCGCAAATCCCAGCTTCGTCCAGATACACCCTACAAGCATACCGCAGCTGAATGAATACCAGTCTAAGCTCACCCTTATGTCCGAATCGCTCCGCAACGACGGAAGGATATGGGTGCCGAAACAGAAGGGCGACAAGCGTCCGGCTAATGAAATACCGGAAGAGGAGCGCGATTATTATCTCGAACGCAGGTACCCTACTTTCGGAAACCTTGTGCCCAGGGACGTGGCATCAAGGGCTGCAAAGGAGCGTTGCGATGCAGGTTATGGCGTCGGAGAAACCGGACTGGCTGTGAACCTCGACTTCCGCGATGCAATAAAAAAACAGGGAAAGAAAGTAATCGAAGGAAAATACGGTAATCTCTTCGAGATGTACGAGCATATCACAGGCATCAATCCCTATGAGGAGCCCATGAGGATCTACCCCGCAGGGCATTACACAATGGGCGGACTGTGGGTCGATTACGAACTTATGACTACTGTGCCCGGACTGTATTCCATAGGCGAGTCGAATTTCTCCGACCATGGCGCAAACAGGCTAGGGGCAAGCTCGCTCATGCAGGCTTCAGGTGACGGTTACTTCATCCTCCCGAATACAATAAACAACTACCTGGCCGACGAGATCAGGACGCCGGCAATAAGCACCGACTCGCCTGAATTCGAAGAAGCCGAGAAGGATGCAAGGGAAAGGATTAACCGCCTCATGTCGGTTAAAGGAAGGAAAAGCGCTCTCTCCTTCCATAAGAGACTCGGGAAGATAATGTGGGACCATGCAGGTATGAGCAGGAATGAGGAAGGTCTTAATACAGCCCTTAAACTTGTGCGCGAACTGGAGGAAGAATTCTGGAAGGAGATAAATATCCCGGGTAGCGCAGATGAACTTAACATGGAACTCGAAAAGGCTGGAAGGGTGGCTGATTACTTCGAACTCGCCGAACTGCTTATTACCGACGCACTCAACAGGCGGGAATCATGCGGCGCCCACTTCCGCGAGGAATTCCAGACTCCCGACGGCGAAGCCAAACGTAACGATGAGGAGTTTGCCTATGTGGCTGCATGGGAATATGCAGGTAAGGGCAATCCTCATATACTTCACAGGGAAGAACTGAAGTTCGAGGAAGTGGAGATGAAGGTAAGAAGCTATAAGTAAATACGGTATGAGGTATGAGGTATGAGGTATGAGGTACGAGGTTTGAGGTACGAGGTGTGTGGTTAATCCCTCAAGGGAGGGGCCAGAAAACTTTAAAATCCCCTCCTCGGAGGGGTCAGGGGTGGGTTAAAGATTATAATAAACAACCAGCATATGAAGCTTACACTGAAGATATGGCGTCAGAAAAATGCAAAGGCCAAAGGTGACTTTGTAACATACCAGATGGATGATGTATCACCCGAAATGGCCTTTCTTGAAATGCTTGATGCCCTCAACAAGAGGCTCGTTGAAGAGGACAAGGAACCTGTGGCATTCGACCACGATTGCCGTGAAGGCATCTGCGGATCCTGCGGCATGTATATCAACGGTCACCCCCATGGTCCCCTGCCCGGACTCACAACCTGCCACCTCTCAATGAGGCATTTCAGAGACGGTGATGTCATTTGGATTGAACCATGGAGGGCCAAACCCTTCCCTGTAATCAGGGACCTTATAGTCGACAGGTCGGCATTCGACAAAATACAGGTTGCCGGCGGCTTTGTTTCTGTAAACACAGGATCGGCGCCGGAGGCCAATTCGAACCTTATAAGAAAACACGACTCCGATGCAGCTTTCGACTCAGCTATATGCATAGGATGCGGTGCCTGCGTTGCAGCCTGCAAGAACGCCTCCGCAATGCTCTTCGTGTCGGCAAAAATATCGCAGTTTGCTCTCCTTCCCCAGGGACGGGTTGAAGCTGTCGACAGGGTAAGAGCCATGGTTGCAAAAATGGACGAAGCCGGCTTCGGAAATTGCTCTAATACCGGAGCCTGCGAGGCAGAATGTCCCAAGCATATTAAGCTGGCAAACATAGCCAGGCTGAACAGGGAGTACTTCAAGGCCTACTGAGATTACTGCCCGGGGAGAGCCCCATGTTGCAGGGCCGCTCTCCGGCAGTACATGAATTTCAGGAACTTCGTACTTAATTAAAAGGCCAGATCGAACCTGTCAAGGTTCATCACCTTGTTCCAGGCTTCGACGAAATCATGAACGAACTTTTCACGCCCGTCATCGCAGGCATAAACTTCAGCAATCGCCCTTAGTTCTGCATTTGAACCAAAGATCAGATCAACCCTTGTACCTGTCCACTTTACCTTGCCGCCTGAACGGTCATGTCCCTCAAAGACATCTTCTTTCCCTTCCACCTTCTTCCAGCTCAGTCCGGGATCAAGCAGGTTCACGAAAAAATCATTCGTGAGAATCTCAGGATTTTTTGTGAACACTCCGTGCATTGAATGATCAAAATTCGTATTCAGCACCCTCATGCCTCCCACTAAAACTGTCATTTCCGGAGCGGTGAGCGTCAGCAGCTGAGCCTTGTCAACAAGCATCTCCTCAGCCGGGGCGCTGTAACGATTATTGAAATAATTTCGGAAGCCGTCGGCCTTTGGCTCGAGAACACCGAACGACTGAATGTCAGTCATCTCCTGCGTGGCATCAGTGCGTCCGGGGGTAAAAGGAACCTCAATCCCGATACCGGCAACCTTTGCAGCATTTTCTATTGCAGCACAGCCGCCAAGCACAATAATGTCAGCCAGTGAAACTTGCTTGCCGTCCTTCCTTTCCTTGTTGAAAGCTGCAGCAATATCTTCAAGTGCCCTGAGCACCATGGCAAGCTGGGACGGATTGTTGACTTCCCAGTTCTTCTGGGGCAGCAGCCGTATCCTTGCGCCATTGGCCCCTCCCCTTTTGTCTGATCCCCTGAAGGTAGAGGCTGATTCCCACGCTGTGGATACAAGCTGCGACACAGTAAGACCGCTGGCAAGGATGCTCCTTTTCAGGGCAGCTATGTCCTTTTCATCAATCAGCTTATGATTCACCGCCGGAACAGGATCCTGCCAAATCAGATCTTCTTGCGGAACCTCCGGGCCGAGATAACGCGAACGAGGCCCCATGTCGCGGTGTGTGAGCTTGAACCATGCCCTTGCAAATGCATCCTGCAATTCATCGGGATGTTCAAGGAAACGCCTCGCTATCCTGCCATACTCCGGGTCGTACCTGAGGGCAAGGTCCGTTGTCAGCATAACAGGCGGGTGCTTTTTCTCAGGGTCATGTGCATCGGGGACAGTGTCAGCGCCCATGCCATGCTTTGGTATCCACTGGTGAGCACCTGCCGGGCTTTTTGTCAGTTCCCATTCATAACCGAACAGGTTCCACAGGTAATTGTTGCTCCATCGGGTGGGAGTTGTTGTCCAGGCTCCTTCAAGCCCGCTTGTTATTGTATCGCCTGCATTCCCCTTTCCGAACTTGTTCTTCCATCCCAGTCCCTGTTCCTCGATTCCGGCTGCTGCAGGTTCAGGTCCCACAAATTTGGAAGGATCTGCAGCGCCATGAGTTTTCCCGAAAGTATGTCCTCCTGCAATCAGGGCGACGGTTTCCTCATCATTCATGGCCATGCGTGCGAATGTCACCCGAATATCGTGGGCGGCGGCAAGCGGATCAGGCACCCCTCCCGGTCCTTCGGGATTGACATAAATGAGACCCATCTGTACTGCTGCCAGAGGATTCTCAAGCTCGCGTTTCCCCTCATGCCTGGCATCGCCAAGCCATTTCCCCTCAGATCCCCAGTATATGTCCTCCTCCGGCTCCCATATATCCTCCCTCCCTCCGGCAAAGCCAAAAGTCCTGAAACCCATTGATTCAAGGGCGCAGTTCCCGGCAAGGATCATCAGGTCGCCCCAGGAGATTTTCCTTCCGTATTTCTTTTTGACAGGCCAAAGTAACAGCCTGGCCTTGTCAAGATTTACATTGTCGGGCCAGCTGTTAAGGGGAGCAAAGCGCTGGCTGCCTGTGCCTCCGCCGCCACGCCCGTCCGATACCCGGTATGTTCCAGCGCTGTGCCACGCCATCCTGATGAAAAGCGGGCCGTAATGTCCCCAGTCAGCCGGCCACCATTCACGCGAAGACTTCATCAGCTCAAAAATGTCATTCTTGACAGCCTTGAGGTCAAGCTTGCTGAACTCCTTTGCATAGTTGAAATCTTTCCCCATGGGATTCGAGAGCGAAGAATGCTGCCTCAGGATGTTCAGGTTCAACTGGTTCGGCCACCAGTCACGGTTCCTTGTGCCACCTCCGGCACCGTGTCGTAAAACGCCGGCTGTGAAAGGATTCATATCTGATCCCTTCTTTTCAGACGATAGATCATGCGACTTTTTTCCTTCCATATGCAATGAGTTTAAATTGGTTTACTGTAAAAGTACGAAAAACCAGGGATCTGGTTTGGGATCCGGAATGATCCTCCTGAAACCGGAAGAAAATCCGGAAATCCCTGCTTTATTGTACTGCCTTTTTGCATGCATACATGCTATAAAGCCCATGAAGAGAAATCAAAGACCCCCGGCAGTTAAAATTGGACATGATCCTCCTTTTTCCTAACTTTGAATATTACAGCATATTCTTTACCAACTTAAATTATCAAAAATGAAATCACTTAATTTCCTGGCCCTTCTGGCTGCATTGATTCTTTTGGGTTGCCGCGAAACAACTGCTCCTGTCGCAACTCAGGAAACGACTTCCCCTGCTGCAAGGGATGGCGTGTTCATCCATATCACGGAATGCTACGACGATCCCCACAGGGTGCTTATGCCTCTCAAGATGGCAACAATGATGGCAGAAGATAAGGATGTTATTGTATATATGGACATTCACTCGGTGAACCTTCTTGTGAAGGGGGCAAAAGATATTGAGTATGCCGACTTCGAATCGGCCCATACTTATATAAGGAAACTCATAGATATGAAAGTGGGTGTCTATGCCTGCCCTACCTGCCTTAAGATAGCCGGCTATGAACCCGCTGATCTTATGGAAGGGATACAACCTGCAAATAAGGACAGGTTCTTCGATTTCACGAAAGGAAGGATAATAACGCTTGATTATTAAAACATGCATTTGCTTCAGCATGTTCTGTACGGGGTATTTTTTACATGACGATATAATTATAATCTCAATTTGATTGGAAAGAGTGGCACTGTCTGATCTTGGTTTGACAAAGCAGCAAAAAGATCATTTCAGGAATGAACCTGCTGGGTTCTCGTTGGGACGCGTAACGCAGGAACACCGTGAAAGATATGTGGTTTCCGACGGGGAAAGGGAATATGATGCCGAAATAACCGGGAACCTTAGATTCTCGGCAGTCTCAAGGGAAGACTTCCCGGCTGTGGGAGACTGGGTGACAATGAAAACTTACGACGGAGAGCTTGCCATCATACACAGCATACTCCCGCGCTTTTCTTCAATCATACGCCAGGACCCCGGAAAGCAGGGGGAGATCCAGGTCATTGCAGCCAATATCGATTATGCCTTTCTAGTCCAGGCCGCCGGCAGGGATTTCAACATCAACAGGCTCGAGCGTTACCTGTCGATATGTAATTCGTCAGGGGTGAAACCGTTGATAGTTCTGACAAAAACCGACCTTTCCGACAGCGGGAGGATAAGTGAAATCATGGCAGCCATAAGGAAACGCATAGCAGACGTTCCCGTATTTGCAATAAGCAATGAAACCATGGTGGGATACGAAGAGCTGATTAAAGCAGTGAAGAAGGGTAAAACATACTGTCTCCTTGGCTCCTCTGGCGCAGGCAAATCAACTATGCTCAACAGGCTCTCCGGGAAAGCAGTCATGAAAACAGCAGCCATTAGCAGCTCCACCGGACAGGGAAGGCACATAACAAGCCACAGGGAACTCATTCTTGTTGAGAACGGA
>JALOMK010000043.1 GCA_025455505.1 Bacteroidales bacterium | reverse complement strand
TGGGATCCTTTGTGAAATCATGCACCTTGTCGCTGTTTTTCTGCGGCACCATGTCAAGATGGCTCTGAAGTATCACACCTTTCCTGTTTTCAAGTCCTAAGGTTGCGGGTTTGCGCATTATTACGTTTCCTACCTCATCAACAAGTGTTTCAATTCCATGTTTCTTCCCGAATTCTTTCATGTATTCAATAATTCCCTGTTCGTTCTTGGAAGGACGCGGAATCTGCGTGATTTCATGAAAAAACTTCCACACCTGTGCAGGCTTGAGATCTAGTATCTGGCTCATATTTCAAGGATTTTGGTTAGCTTATAATCAAGATCATAAAGATAGAAAAAAAACTCCCTGAACATAAGTACGAATGAAATTATAGGAAAGTCGGTGTTATTGTAACAATAACTTAACAACACCTTGTTCTCGTTATTCACGAATATTGTATTTTTGTGTCCGGCAAGATGTTTCTTATGCTTTGCAACAAAAACCTGACAACCAATAATATAATAAATCGCCTGATTGATTCTGCTGAATTATTTTCAGGTTTGCTTGTGTATAAAGATAAACAGCCATGGATATTTACCTGATATTCGTAGTCGTTCTGCTCATTCTTGCTGTCTCCGACCTGATAGTTGGAATATCAAATGATGCAGCAAAATTCATCAATTCGGCAGTCGGGTCGGGTGTGGCGAAAGTAAGGACTATCCTTTTCATTGCTGCCCTGGGGGTTCTCGCAGGTACCACTTTCTCGAGCGGGATGATGGAGATAGCCAGGTCGGGTGTCTTTTACCCTGAGAAGTTTTATTTTTCCGAGATCATGATAATATTTCTTGCAGTGATGATAACAGATGTCATCCTGCTCGACACATTTAATACTTTTGGCTTCCCCACTTCAACAACAGTCTCAATAGTGTTTGAGCTTCTGGGTGCATCAGTGGCTGTATCGCTTATAAAAATTATTGATACTTCAGGCACAATTTCTGATCTCAGCAGCTATATAAATACCGGCAAGGCGCTTGCAATTATCAGCGGCATCCTGCTTTCAGTAGTCCTGGCATTCTCATTCGGAACAATAGTTCAGTTCCTCACAAGGTTACTGTTCACTTTCAATTACTCCCGCAACCTTAAGTACTTCGGTGCCCTGTGGGGAGGCCTCGCCACTACTGCAATTATATACTTCATGCTTGTGAAAGGTGCCAAGGGAGCTTCATTCATGACACCCGGGGCAGTAGACTGGCTTAATACCCATACTTTCGAATTATTGCTTATTTCGTTTACAGGCCTGACTATACTTCTGCAACTGCTGATATCGCTTTTCAACATCAATATCCTGAAGATAATTGTCCTTACTGGAACCTTTTCCCTTGCCATGGCATTTGCAGGCAATGATCTCGTCAATTTCATCGGGGTGCCTCTTGCAGGCTTTGATTCTTTCATCCACATCAAAGCAGATCCTTCGGCATCGCCCGACACAATGCTGATGGACGTTCTTAATGCTCCCGTCAGAACACCCACCTTTATGCTGCTTGCAGCTGGCATGATTATGGTCCTCACACTGTTTTTTTCTAAAAAGGCAAGAACAGTTTCACAGACTGAGATCAACCTTGCCCGGCAGGGTGAAGGCAATGAAAGGTTTTCATCATCTGCGATATCAAGGTCAGTTGTGGGTACAACAATTATGGTTTCGAAGCTGGCCGGGAAACTGCTACCCGACAGGTTTCTGCGCTTCCTAGAAATAAGGTTCGACTATAAGGCCCAGCAGGCTTCAATCGAGACTACAGATGCAACAAAATCCTCATTTGACCTCCTGAGGGCCTCGGTTAACATGTTTGTCGCCAGTATGCTCATAGCTGCGGGAACATCTCTGAAACTACCTCTTTCAACAACCTATGTAACTTTCATGGTAGCGATGGGCACTTCTCTCGCTGACCGGGCCTGGGGCCGTGAAAGTGCAGTCTACCGGATAACAGGGGTTGTGGCCGTAATTGGCGGATGGTTTTTCACTGCTGTAATTGCATTTTCAGCAACTCTGGGTGTTGCCTTGTTCCTGAGCTGGGGAGGAACGATTGCAATTATTCTTGCCCTTGCGCTGGCCCTGTTTTTCATAATACGCAGTCATTCCAAGCATCGGAAAATCCTTCAAAAACAGTCCGGAAAAGATGAATTTGCCGATGCAGATACATTAACCGGGTTAAACATTCTTCAGAAATGCAGCAGGTCGGTAACTGAAATTACAGGCACGGCTTCGAAGCTCTATTTCTCAACTGTACTGAATCTTATTAAAGAAGACAGGAAGAAAATGAGAAAAAAGCTAGATGAGGTAAACGAGCTTAACCAGAGAACCAAAGAACTTAAGAACAACCTTTATCCAACCCTGAAGAAACTCGAGGAAGAATATATTGAAACCGGACATTTCTATGTACAGGTACTTGATTACCAGAGGGAGATAGCTCACTGCCTCAAGTATATTGCTGATCCTGTTTTCGAGCAACTCGACAACCATCACCCACCGCTCAGAAAAGAGCAGGTAAGGGATTTACATGAACTTAATGAATCAGTCGCATCCTTTTTTGATGAGATTAATGCAATATTCCGCAAGGATGATTTCAGGAATATTGAGAAGCTTCTCTCAATACAGAATGAGGTTGTCGACTCTATTGCAAAAACAAAGAAAAAACAAATAAGACTTATCAAGGAAGATCTCATAGGGACACGCAGCGCCCTTATGATACTTAATCTTCTTGCAGAAACGAAAAATCTCGTCCTGTATTCTGTCAATATGATAAAATCTTACCGCGATTTTATCCATGGTGAGGAAGATAGAAATAGAATCAAATAAGTTCATGATTTATGGTTTACTTCAATCACGAATGGAAACTGAACTTCTTTTTGCCTTCCCGTATTTTTCATATATTTCGGAAAATTTTCAATTACTGATCAGGCCTGATTCAATGTCCTTCCTATCCCTCCATCAAGACAATATTCCACTACCATGACATTCTTATATATAGTAGTTGCGCTGGTCCTGATATTTGATTTCATCAATGGTTTTCACGATTCCGCCAATTCAATTGCGACAGTTGTCTCGACAAAGGTTCTGTCACCTGTTGCTGCCGTGTCGATGGCCGCATTTTTTAATTTCATAGCCTTTGTTGTCTTTCCTCTCAAGGTTGCTCACACAATTGGGAAAGGTGTCATCAACCCCGACATTGTCAATCTCACTCTCATTGCTTCGGCTCTTACTGCAGCAATTACGTGGAATCTTATTACATGGTGGTACGGGCTGCCCTCCAGCAGTTCCCATACGCTTGTCGGAGGTCTGGTTGGCGCTGCGGTAGCAAGTGCAGGCTGGGGTTCTGTTGTGATGTCAGGTGTTGTGAAAATTGTGATTTTCATTGTTGTTGCCCCTGTTCTTGGCATGTTCATGTCCTTCTTTATTTCTGCAATCGTAATTTTCATTTCACGCAGGCAGGCCCCTCTTACTGTTGACAAGCATTTCAGAAGGCTTCAGCTTCTTTCCGCTGCTTCTTTCAGCCTTGGACACGGTGGCAACGATGCCCAGAAATCGATGGGTATCATCTGGGTTGCGCTCATAGCTGCAGGGTTAAAGACAAAGAATGATCCGATCGACCTCTGGATTGTCCTCTCCTGCCAGGCGGCAATAGCACTAGGAACTCTTCTGGGAGGATGGAGAATCGTTAAAACAATGGGGCAAAAGATTACAAAGCTCAAGCCATTTGAAGGCTTCTGTGCGGAAACAGCCGGAGCTCTGACACTTTTTGGGGCAACACATTTCGGCATTCCCGTAAGTACAACGCATGTGATTACAGGCGCCATTATGGGGGCCGGTGCCAGGAAGGGTGTCTCTGCCGTAAAATGGGGAGTCACTATGAATATTTTCTGGGCGTGGATACTTACTATTCCCGTTTCGGCAATCATCGGGGCTTCCATGTATTTTATCCTTAACATTATTTTACCCTGACATATAAACGCTAATTTGTCCGTATATGAACCTTGACAGCTTTCTTAAATTTTTCGTACCCAAGGACCACTCATTTTTTCCCTTGTTTGAAAAGGGTGCACAAAACCTTGTAAAAGCTTCAGAACTGCTTAAAAGCATGATGGCTACAACTGACCAGTCTGAGCATGAAAGAATTCACAGGGAAATAAAGGAAGTGGAGCATATAGGTGATGAGATTACAAACACGACCTATATTCAGCTAAATAAATCATTTATCACTCCTTTTGACAGGGAGGACATACATGAACTCACTGCCAATATCGACGACGTAGTCGATTCTATAAATGGCATCTCCAGGAGGATGCTTCTTTACAAACCCAAAAAGATGGTTCCGGTCTACAGTGAGCTTGCTGCTAATATTTATGAAGCAGCCAGGGAAATTGAATCGGCAATACATTGCCTCAAGGACCCTGTTGCGAATAAGGACCAGATAATGCTTGCATGCAACAAAGTGAAGGATATCGAGCACAAGGCCGATGAGCAATATTTTGATGGAGTGCAGCAGCTTTTTGAAAAGGAGGAAGACACCAAGGAGCTTCTGAAAAATAACAAAATCCTCGAAATACTTGAGAGATGCGTCGATGAGGAAGAGGATGTTACGGATACGCTTAAAGCCATCCTGATTAAGATGGCATGACCAGGAGGAATGCATCGATTATTCCAACAGGCGCCCGTTAGCAGTTGTCATCAGAACCCAGGCGAAAACCCTATCAATAAGGTCGATGATCAGTTAAGTTTTAACTGCTTCTTATCATTGTCAGAACCATCTTGAACCGTTCCGGTGCCCGGACGGCATGGGGAATATTCGCCGGCATAATGATAGTCTCGCCCTCACTCAGAAAGTGAGATTTGCCGTCAATGATAATCTCACCTTTGCCTTCCACAACCTGGATAACCGCATCAAAAGGTGCAGTGTGCTCACTAAGGGCCTCTCCACTGTCAAATGAGAAGAGCGAGATATTACCCGTTTGCTTCTTAAGAACTGTCTTGCTTACTATCCCCCCGCTGGAGTAGTCGATTGATTCTTTATAAACAAACGACTTTGCCTTTTCAAATTCGTTGGACGACATAATTATTTTAGTAATGTCCCAGGCCACCAGACCGGGGTTTACGATAAAATGGTTACTTTTTAACAGGTGTGCTGCAGCATGCCTTTGTATCCTTCTTCACATCAGCAGTTGCAGTTCCCGAGCCGCCGGATGATTTCACGTTTTCTCCGGCTTTCGCTTCATTCTTCGGAGCACAGGCAGCAGATGATCCTGCACAGCCGCCACATCCCGTTGTCGTTTCCTTAGCCGGCTTTTTAACCTCCTGAGGGGTTGATGACTGAGCATTCACAAACAATATTACAACAACTGCCATCACGGCCAGAACTGATAATCCAATAATAAATTTCTTCATCTTATTCCGATTTTACATTTTCAACGAAAATACATCTTTCTGTATTGTATGGTGTTAATGAAAAGTTAATTTTCCTGTTTCCTGATATTTGGCATCTGCAGGCCGTAACCTTTCTTTTTGTCCTCTGCCTTGAGAAGAAGAGCGAAAACAAGTGCAAGTATGCCGAAGCCCGTAAAGATCATCATAGGCAGCGTATAGTTGTAACTCGAGACTTCTGCCCCATCCACAAGATGCGTACCTGTAATGCAATATTCGTTGAGAACCCATCCTATAAGGGCCGGCACACCCATAAGGCCCCAGTTCTGAACCCAGAAAATAAGGGCATAGGCTGTACCAAGCTGGTTTTCAGGGATAATTTTCGGAACTGAAGGCCACATTGCAGAAGGGACAAGAGAGAATCCTATTCCAAGTACTACGATCAGTAAAATGGCAACCGGCGTCTGGTTAAGGAAGGGAACCGAAAAAAGTGCATGGACAATTATCAGAAGCACCGAACCAAGTATCATGATGCTGGCACCTTTTCCTTTCCTGTCGTACATATTCCCGAAGAGCGGAGTCAGCAGTATTGTCCCGAAAGGAAGAAGTGCCGGAATTGACCCGGCAAGCTTCGGATCAACTCCGAACTTGTTTACCATCAAATCAGATGCATACTTCAGGAAGGGAAAAACCGAGGAATAGAAAAGTACGCAGAGTATGGCAAGATACCACCATCCCTTGTTTGTAACAATTTTGACAATATCCGAAACCTTGAAGGACTCCTCATCTGATACTATTCCTGTCCGCTCAGCCTCTGCGGCAAGTGAAGCATCAAGCTTCTTGTCTTTAACCGCATAGAGAAAGAATGCTATCATCCCTATACAGAGCATAATAAGACAGACAAGAACCGGAGCTGCAACATTGCTGAATGCATTCGCAATAAACACCGAAGTAGAAAGTGCAAGCGCTGTACCCATACGGGCAGTTGCCATTTCGAGTCCCATTGCAAGAGCAAGTTCCTTTCCCTTGAACCATTTTACAATAATCTTTGATACCGTGATGCCTGCAACCTCCACACCCACGCCGAATACAGCAAAACCAAGCGCTGCAACAACGACCTGTGCCTTCATGCCAAGAATAGTGGAAGAATCAAGCGAATGTGTCGATATCGCCCAATATTTAAGAGCAGTTCCGGCAACCATTATCATAGTAGCAAGCTTCCCGGTAAACCTCACCCCCATCTTATCGAGAATAATTCCCCCCAGGATGAGCATAAGAAGAAATACGTTGAACCAGCCATAAGCGCTTGTAAAGAAACCATACTCTGCACTATTCCAGAGCAATTCCTTTTCAAGCAGGGGCTTGAGTGGCGCCATCACATCAGTCAGATAATAACCGCACAGCATCGTAAATGAGACCACGGCCAAGGCTGTCCACCTTGCGAACTTTGAATCACGAAGGGTATTTGAGATTGCTTCCATTTTGAGTAAGATTAAGGAGGGTAAATGTAGGAAATTATTTCATCTTTGATTATCCGATTCCGTCAGAGTGAACTAAAATGTGGCCTGATTGTTGATACTGATGATTTTTTGCATTAAAATCAGAATGGATCATAAAAATATCTTTATTTGCACTAACAATAATTTCGCCATGAGAAGAATAATTGCACTGCTTATACTGTCCTGCACTTTCCAGATAGCAGGCGCTCAGAGTTCGCCGGCAGCCTCAGCCGGGGAGGTCAGATGGTATACAATTCAGGAAGCAGAAAAACTCAACAAGAAGTCCCCGCGGCCTATTTTCATTGATACCTATACCGACTGGTGCGGCTGGTGCAAAAAAATGGACAAGGATACATTTACAAATTCAGTTATAATTGATATTCTCAATAACAGGTTTTACCCGGTGAAGTTCGATGCGGAAGGTTCAGAACCTGTAACGTTCATGGGTCAGACCTTTATCAATGAGAATAAAGGAAGCAACAGTCCTCACCAGCTTGCAATCGCACTGCTCAATGGTCAGTTGTCGTACCCTACAGTAGTATTCCTTTATCCGCAGAAGGACGGAAAACTCAGTGCTGCACCAGTCCCCGGTTACAAGCAGCCCAAAGAAATGGAAGTCCTCCTCAGTTTTTTTGCAGACAAGGCCTACGACACTCAGAAATGGGAGGACTATCAGAAATCTTTCCAGAGCAGGATAAAGTAGAGTTGGATTATTTTCCAATTATGTAATTTGCAGGAAGCTGCAGAAGCTCCCCGAACTGGAACACAAGTATCCTGCCGTTGTATAATACCCTGTCACCGGCAGAAACCGTAATTCTGGCAACATCAGGCATCCTGTAATAAAGCCTGTCGAACTGTTGATTGCTTACTGGAGCAGATGCACCGGCTACAAAGGTCAGGTCCTTTGTCTTCAGCTCCGGTGTAAATTTTGCAGTAACAGGGTACCCTCCGCCCTGGTTCTGGGACAGAGGACCTGTTGTTTCGGAGAAGCGAAAGACAACCAGTTCTTTACCTGCCATATCCTTTTCAGGGATTAGCTGGAAATCAAAACTGACTGTCTCAGTGAATGTTTTTCCGGTAAATAACTCTGTATACTCCTTTTCAATCCTGTTAATCTCGGCGATTGCAGCCTCGCTCTGCGGAAAAACATTAGCTTCACCTGTGAGTATCAGATGTTTACCCTCACGCAGCTCCATGAGTCGTTTGGCTGCCCTTTCAGCCATCTGCTCAATAGAGAGTTTCTTTTTCTTTTCAACTATATAAGGTATCCGCACAAATGAAGAATCTATGGCTACCCTTCTGTAGGCTGTATCGCTCTGCGACTGGAAATACTCATCTGAACCCATATCGAATACTTCAAAACCCCGGAGCTGCCTCCCTGGATTCGCGGCATCAGCAACGAAGGGCCTGAGATTAGCCGGATTCAGGTCAAGAATTAGCCCTTCCTTTTTCATAACAAGAACATTTGAATGAAAAATAGAATTGCTTTTCAGCATATAATACTCAGAAGGATCAATCTCTTCATGGCTTCTGACGAATATGCGACCTAAACTCCAGATTTCGTTCTCAGACCTGATGACTTTGTCAAGTCCCAGCATTTCTCCAGCATATTGAGAGTATGGGCCGGGTATCTCAATAGTATGTTCAACCTCGGCCCGAATTGAAATCACTGTCCTTGGAAGCGCATAAACAACACTTCCGTCTACCGGCCTCACAGTATCAGACAAAGGAAGAATAACTGTTTCCGGAACAGTTGCCTTCTTCGAAGTTGTGCAGGAGTTCAGGAATACAAATGTTATCAGGGCTGCTATTGTACTGATTTTATACGTTGTCATATTTTTATGAATTAGATGAATCGCTCTTGTAATTATTTTTATGTTTTTGATTTCAGGTAAGTGAATGCCTTACCGAGGTAATCAGTTATATCCGAGGCAATCAATGCCTCATAGCCTTTTTCCTCAGCAGCCATGTCTCCGGCAAGTCCGTGAATATACACTCCTGCAATTGCTGCGTGCAAGGGTTCATAACCCTGTGCAAGGAGCGAGAGAATTATCCCTGTGAGTACATCGCCGCATCCTGCTGTTGCCATCCCCGGGTTTCCTGTACTGTTGAACCATACATGCCCCTCGTGACCGGTAATTATAGTGTGTGCACCTTTCTGCACGACGATTGTCCTGAATTTTTTCGAGAACTCTATCTGCAGGTTGAGCCTTGCATAGCTGTCCCCTGCTCTGCCTGCAAGGCGTTCGAATTCACGCGGATGAGGTGTCAGAATAGTTCCCGGAGGTATGAGCGAATACATATCCTTGTTTGCCGCAATAATATTCAGGCCATCGGCATCAATCACAAGGGGGTGTCTCCTGCACTTTCTTAGTATACCGTCAAATGCGTTTGTTGTGGCCATGCTGGTACCCAGACCCGGTCCGACAGCAACACAGTCGTAGGGATCAACGGCAAGTGCCGTGCTTATATTCCTGTCTGACGGATCACAGACAGTCATCGCTTCCGGCACTGCTGTCTGCAGGATAGAGTTCCCGGAAGCTGGTATGTTACAAGTAACTAGTCCAATGCCTGAGCGAAGGGCCGCACGTGCCCCAAGAACTACAGCGCCAATTTTTCCTGTGGATCCACCAATTATGAGGCCATGTCCAAAGTCACCCTTGTGGGCAAAGATCCTTCGTTTTTTCAGCAAACCAGAAACTGTATCATCACCTATCAGCTCAAATTGCGAAGGCATGCTTGCAATTGCAGTCTCGGAAATACCAATGGGAATCAGGTGCCAGCGGCCTGTATATTGTTCATTTTCAGGAAACATGAAGGATATCTTCGGGAATTGGAATGTCAGGGTATGAGTTGCCCGGACTATCGGTGATGAAACGCCGACGGGATTTTGTTCACTGAAAAGTCCGGACGGCATATCGACTGAGAGCACCTCGGTCCGGGAATTATTGATATAATCAACCGTCTGGGCAAATATTCCCGTCAGCGGATTTGAGAGGCCGGTACCGAACAAGCTGTCAATAATCACAGTATTTTCAG
>JALOMK010000042.1 GCA_025455505.1 Bacteroidales bacterium | reverse complement strand
GAGGCCGATGCCCTGCCATAAAAGGCCATGCTCAGCGCTCCAGGATTTGAAGTTTTCATACCTTGCTGCCGCTTTATTGCCATTGGTGGCATTGAACCAGTATCCTTCATCCTCGGGCAGCAGAAGCCAGGCTGTAACCGGGATTCCGGCGGCGTTAAGCATACTTATTGTTTTTGCCCTTTCCGGTGTAAGGTCGAGGAGGCCTATTCTCAGTTCCGCTTTCATTTCACTGAGTTGTTCAATAAGGAGGCTGTCGGAAAACAGGCTGACAAACTCCCGTGAAGGCAGCTCGGTGAAAAAGGAGATCTTTGGCTTGCCGGCATAACAGGCGGCAGTAAGTATTACTGACAGTAAAAAGGCAACTGATTTCTTCATAAACTGACTTATCGTTTTATCAATGAATACAATGGAGCCCGGGCATTTCCGGGTCCGGGAATTAATTTGTTACCCTATCAAAAACCAGTTCGAATGTTGTTCCCCTTCCTTCGGCGCTGTCGAGTTTCAGTTTTGAATTGTGAAGCTGCATCACCCTCGATACCAGGGAGAGTCCGATCCCGTAGCCCCCGATGAATTTTGTGTTCGAGGCCCTGCTGAAGGGTTTATAGATGTTGTCGAGGTCTTTCTTTGGTATGCCTATTCCAGAATCGGAAATTGTGATGGAAATTGTTTTTTCTGTTATCAGGAATTCGACAATGACATCATCGGCAGAAAACTTGCAGCTGTTGTCGATGAGGTTTTTGAAAGCTATCGTCAGGAGTCCTTCATTGCCGCTGATAACAAGGTCGTTGTTTTTTTCAGGGTACTGGATCCTGGGGATTATTTTCCTCCCCTGGTAGCGCGATTTTACCTGGTGAATTGCATTGAATACTATCTCGTCGATCCTTACCCCTGTGAACAGGATGTTATGATCCCTGTTTATCTGTGCCAGTTCCAGCAGGCTGTTGAGGAGGGAATTCAGCTTTTTAAGCTCTTCTGACAATCCCGAAATATGGTAGTTGTATTCTTCCTGCGTTCTTTCGCGGCTGAGAAGGTAGTCTGTTTCGCTTATCATTACAGTGAGAGGCGTCCGCAGCTCATGGGAGGCATTCGAAACGAAGTCTTCCTGGTTCCTGAATGCAACCTCAAGGTCGCTCAGCATCTCGTTGAAAGTAATTGCAAGCTGGTCGATTTCATCCCTTCTCTTTCCCTCGTCAAGCCTGTTTGCCAGTTTCAGGGAGTTTATGTCCTTCACGCTTTTGATTATTTTCGAAATGGGCCGTATTGCCCTGCTGGAGAAAAAGTATGACAGTGCCACCGAGAGAAGCATGCTGAAAAGAATGCTCCACAAAAGTATTATCCTTAGTTCAGAAAGATTTTCCTTCCTTGAGTTATCGAATGCAGCAAGGAAAACATCGAAGGATGTATTCCCGAAAGGGTGCCTGTAGCATACCCCGTCCTTCTCACCGATTGAAAAGTAGCTTATCTGGTCCTTGTCGCTGTTCTGACTTATCGCCCTGCCTGTAAGATATTGTATGTTGTTGTTGTACAGTACTGCACGTGAAGAATCCACTATGACTAATTCCTCCCTGTCGAACAGGATAGTTGACTGGTGTATCTTCTTCATAAGCGTGGAATCGACTTCTGCAACGTTTATGAAAAGGATGCCAGTGTTACGGGCTTTCTCAAGCAGCGATTGTCTGAACTTTGTCAGCTGGCTCGAGAATGAAAAATAGTATACGAGAATTGAGAAGAACAGGAGTATTACTGTTACTATCAACGTAAACTGCAGAGCCAGCCTGATCTTGATGTTCATTGCCTATATCTCCTTATCGCTGAAGTAAAATCCGAATCCGAATTTCGTATGGATCAGCTTCGGATCGAAATCCTTGTCTATCTTTTTTCGCAGGTAATTAACGTAAACATCAATAATGTTTGTTGACGGGTCGAAGTCAATGCCCCATACCTGTTCAATAATAAACTCGCGCGACAGCAGCTTGTCCCTGTTCCTTACGAACACTTCGAGAAGGGCAAACTCCTTGGCAGTGAGGTCAATTTTCTTCTTCGACCTGCTGACGGTTTTGGAGGCCACGTCGATTTCGAGGTCTGCAATTCTTACGATATCTTCCTCTTCACGAAGGTCCGAGCGCCTGAGAAAAACATTAATCCTTGCAAGCAGTTCCCTGAAATCGAAGGGTTTCACTACATAATCATCGGCTCCTGAGTCGAATCCTATGATTTTGTTGTCAGCCGTACCGAAGGCGGTAAGCATTATTATCGGTATTCTTTTGTTTGTTTTGCGTATCTCTTTGCAGAGATCATAACCATTCAGGAGGGGAAGGTTTATGTCGAGAATAATAAGACTATAGCAATTTCGTGCAGCCATCATTTTACCCGAATAGCCGTCAAGTGCCACATCAGCCCTGAAACCCGACTCTTCAAGCTGTTTTTTAAGAATCTCTGCCAGCCTTTGTTCGTCCTCAACGATCAGAATGCAGATATTTTCCATGGCTCAGGGTTTTATCGGCATTATCATTTATTTGCCTGCTAAAGTTAAGAAGTTTCTAATGATTTTTTAACTCTATTCTAAGCGGTTAAGGTTTCGCAATATGGTATCTTTGCATAAATAAATAATATACAACAGTTTAGATTGAAAGATGGCATGCGGGCTTTCGGGAGTTCTTCAGGACATTTTCCTGCCTTTTGCAGGGTGAACAGCTTTTCCTTTTTGCCGTAATCAAGGCGGATGGAAGACCATTGAAAAACAAGAAATTATGATAACTGTTATAATACCAACCCTTAACGAGCAGTCAACAATCTCACAGGTTGTCAACCTTGTTAAAAAGTCACAAAATGTGACTGAAATTCTTGTGATTGACGATAAGTCGCTCGACAATACTGTAAGGAATGCCAGAAGCGACAAGGTGAAGATCTATACGAGCACAATGCTTGGTAAGGGAGCCTCAATGCGCGACGGGATGCTGCTGGCGCAAAATGAGATAGTTGTGTATCTCGATGCTGACATTCTAACATATCCCAAGAATATTGTGGAGGTTCTTACAGAGCCACTGATAAGCGGAAGAGCCGATTTTGTAAAGGCATGTTTCAACAGGCAGGCCGGTCGTGTCACCGAGCTTGTGGCAAAACCGCTTCTTGGCATTCTGTTTCCCGAACTGGCAAGGTTTTCGCAACCCCTCAGCGGAATGATAGCCGGAAAGAAAACCTTCCTGGCAAAAGGAGTGTTTGAAAACGACTATGGAGTCGATGTGGGCTTGCTTATCGATATGCAAACCATGGGTGCGGTGATAGAGGAAGTAAACATCGGCTATATAGAGAACAGGATGCAGTCGTGGGAGCAACTTGCCAAAATGTCAAAGGAAGTCTCGAGGGCAATCCTCAAGAGGGCTGAGATGATAAAGCACACAAACCTCGAGGTGCTCGGAAATATCTCGGTAATCCGCGACCAGATGGATTTTGCTATCAGGGAGAGCGTCCTCGGGCTCAAAAAGATGCTGATATTTGACATGGACAATACGATTCTGCATAAAAGTTTCATCACCTCGCTTGCCAGTAAATTCGGATTCCGTGAAAAGCTGCTCTCAATCGTAAGCGAAAACAGCAATCCCTATACAAGAACAAAGCTGATTGCCAGATTGCTGAAGGGGCTGAATATAAAGCAGCTTGTTGAGGTTGTCGACGAAATCCCGGTGACACATAATTTTGAGAATATAATCAAAATTTTCAGGCAGAACGGATACATTATAGGTATCATCAGCGACAGTTATGACTGCATCACAAACCACCTTGTGAACAGGTTTGACCTCGATTTTTCAATTGCAAATGAGCTTGAATTTTCAAACAGTGTGGCAACAGGGGAAGTCAAGGTGCCTTCTGTTTTTATAAAGACAAATGAAAGCAGGTGCAACCATGATTTTTGCAAGGCAAATGCAATGAGGGAGGTTGCTTTAAGGTATAATGTTGATATAAAAAACGTTATAGCAATCGGGGACAATGAAAATGATATCTGCATGATAAAGGACTGCGGAATAGGGATCGCCTTCTGTTCATCGAACGAAACACTCAACCTCGTTGCCGACAAGGTCATATCGGAGAGAAGCTTTACATCGCTCGTTGATTTCATTGAGTAAGCAGGCCTTGAAATGAGGGCCTCAGTGGCTTTAATGAATTTCTAATGAATTTCTAACTTCATTCTAATCGGGTTGTATCAATGACAGGATTACATTTGTAATGTTAAAACGAGCCTTTTTTATACCAGATACTTTGTTTAAATGGGGAAACAGCCTTTGCACAAAAGGCTGTTTTTCATTTAAGCCCGCCTTGCAGTGACGATCGGTATTGAATATGATATCTGAAACTCCGGCTGAAGCATAAAATTAATTCTTATAACTTAGCGCCGCCAGACAGCTATTTACTAATTTTTGGTTTTACATTTGAGCGTGATGGACAAAATTCTGAAAAACGAGGACTGGCTGGCATTCATTGCAGGCCTGGCAGTCATTCTCACCGCCTGGGGAGGGTATTTCTTCGCTGCTCCCATGTTCGCCTGGACAGATACCGGAAACATTGCAAATTTCATTACTGATACTAAAAGTCTCTCCGGTCTTGCAGCTATGCTGATGGTGCTTATAGTGGCGGGCTTGCTGACGTTTTTCATGAAGAAACATAATTTCATGACATTCATCGGCGCCTGTATGCTTGTATTCTTACTGAGCGTGGTAAGCCAGTGGATTTCGGGCAATAAGTCAGTTAAGGATACGGGTTTTGAGTATGTTATTTTTGCTCTGCTTACAGGAATACTTATTAGAAGCATCTTCGGCTTTCCAGCCTGGATGAGGGATAACCTGCACACTGAATTTTTCATCAAGACGGGTCTTGTGATCCTGGGCAGCGGGGTTATTTTCGGTGACATAATGAAAGCCGGCTCTCTGGGTCTTTTACAGGCAGTGATTGTTGTGCTTGCTGTGTGGTTTTTTGCCTACTGGATAGCCAAGAAGCTGAAAGTCGACGATGAAATGGCCTTCATGCTTTCGAGTGCTGTTTCGATATGCGGCGTTTCGGCTGCAATAGCCACTGCAGGCGCCATAAAGGGAGACGGGAAGAAGCTTTCCTACGTTGTAAGCCTTGTACTCATAGTAGCCCTTCCAATGCTTATCCTTATGCCGCTGGCTGCAAAATACCTTGGCCTGAACCCTGCCCAGGCGGGAGCATGGGTAGGAGGGACAATTGATACCTCAGGTGCGGTAGTTGCATCAGGGACCCTCCTGGGTGACGAGGCTCTTAAGTTCAGCACGATAGTTAAGTTTTCACAGAATGTGCTTATCGGTTTCGCGGCTGTGGGAATATCGGTCTTCTGGGTTTTTAAGAACAGGAAAGGAATGGCAGGGTCAGCGCAAAATGTGAACTTCGGCCTGATATGGGAAAGGTTTCCCAAGTTCGTCCTCGGGTTTATTGCCGCTTCGCTAATATTTTCATTTTTCGTAAGCCCCGGGCAGGTTGCCGCAACAAAGGACTACCTGAAGACTGTACAGACTGCCTTTTTTGCGTTTGCATTCGTTGGCATAGGCCTCGAGACTGACCTTTCGGTGCTTGTAAAGACAGGCAACGGAAGGCCTGCATGGGCCTTCATAATTGCACAGGTCTTCAATATAGTTGTTACACTGATTGTTGCCTGGATACTCTTCCGTTAGCAGTTGAGGCTTGCCAGGTTTAATTTAAAGGAACTCCGGGATACAGACTTGACGACACCTTGCATTGTTTCTCTTTTCAACCTGAACTTTTTTGTTTAATATTACTGTTGAATCAATATCGTATGATATGAAAAGATTGATAATTCCGGCACTGATCCTGGTTGTGCTTTCTCTTGTATCATGCGGCAGGAAGGCCTCTGAAATGGACTCTTTCATTGACAGGCTCATGACGAAGATGACGCTTGAAGAAAAGATCGGGCAGCTTAATCTCCCTGTTGGAGCCAGCTTCGTTGCAGGCGAGGCGAAAACGGATTCACTCAGCCCTCTCGAAAGGAGGATAGCCAGGGGGGAGATCGGCGGTGTCTTTGGAGTCAAAGGTGCAGCGAAGATCCGCGAAATGCAAAAGATAGCAGTCGAGATGAGCCGCCTTCATATCCCCCTGCTTTTCGGACTCGATGTGATACATGGATACGAGACCACATTTCCAATCCCCCTTGCAATTTCGACAAGCTGGGACACGGCCCTGGTGGAAGAAGTGGCCAGGATGTCAGCCAGTGAGGCAGGCATGGATGGAATAAACTGGGTGTTCAGCCCTATGGTCGACATCTCCCGTGATCCAAGATGGGGACGTATTGCAGAAGGAGCGGGAGAGGATCCATTTCTTGGCGCTGAGATTGCCAGGGCCATGGTCAGGGGCTACCAGGGCCGGGATAATGATCTGCTTCAACCCGGGAGGGTTATGGCCTGCGTTAAACATTATGCTCTGTACGGAGGCGCTGAGGCGGGCCGCGATTACAATACTGTCGACATGAGCCGGCAGCGTATTATGAATGAGTTCATGCTGCCGTACAAGGCAGCCTCCGACCAGGGTGCCGGAAGCTTCATGGCTTCGTTCAACGAGTTTGAGGGAATACCTGCAACTGCAAACAACTACCTTCTCGACGAGGTGCTGAGGAAGGAATGGGGCTTCGGCGGATTTATTGTAAGCGACTACACGGGAATCTCAGAAATGGTTAACCATGGTATCGGCGACCTGCAGACTGTTGCCGCGAGAGCACTTGAAGCAGGGATCGAGATGGACATGGTGAGCGAAGCCTTTACCCAGACTCTCAAAAAATCACTTGATGAGGGTAAAATATCAGAAGAAATAATAGACCGGGCCTGCCGCAGAATTCTTACTGCAAAATATGAACTCGGGCTATTTGAAGATCCTTACAGGTTCTGCAACGAGGAACTTGCTGCCAGGGAGCTTTTCAGTGAAGATAACCGTTCATTCTCGAGAAAAGTTGCCGGCGAGAGCATGGTCCTGCTAAGGAACGAGAAAGGCCTGCTTCCCCTCAGGAAGGAGGGCAGGATAGCATTGATCGGACCGTTGGGCGATGCCGCATCCGAGATGCCTGGTACCTGGTCGATCACCGGCCGTGGCGACCAGTCTGTCTCCCTTTTACAGGGACTCCAGGTTGCAGTGGGGAACAAGGGCACAGTCAGGTACGCAAAAGGCAGTGACATAGTTGCTGATTCACTTCTTGAGGTGAAGCTTAACGGAATGATGGGATTTGTCATCCCGGGGATGAAGATCAAGCCTGTGCATGACCGTTCTCCCGAAACCCTGCTAAAAGAAGCTTTGGCAGTGGCAGGGAATTCAGACGTAATAATCGCAGCACTCGGGGAGAACTATAATATGAACGGTGAGGGCGCCTCACGTTCCGACCCGTCAATCCCTGAACCGCAGAAGGAACTTCTTAGTGCACTTGTTGCCACCGGAAAACCTGTTGTGCTGGTACTCTTTACAGGCAGGCCGCTCTTGCTTTCATGGGAAGCTGAAAATGTTCCGGCAATTCTGAATGCCTGGTTCCCCGGTTCGGAGGCGGGAAGCGCAATTGCGGACATTCTTTTCGGAGATGTCAACCCTTCCGGGAAGCTGACGACAACATTCCCCAGGAATACAGGACAGATACCCCTGTTCTACAATCATAAAAATACGGGCCGCCCTCATGGCGAGTACGAGACCTATGCAAGGTTCAGAAGCAATTATCTCGATGTCATTAATGCTCCTCTTTACCCCTTTGGCTATGGTCTCAGCTATACAACCTTCAGTTACGGAGATATGAACATATCCGCTAGTGAAATGGATATGTCGGGCAGCGTAACGGCCGGAATAAAGGTCACAAACACGGGCGAACGTGATGGCAGCGAGGTGGTTCAGCTCTACATCAGGGATGTATACAGCACGTCAACAAGACCTGTAAAGGAGCTTAAGGGTTTCAGCAGGATTTTCCTTAAGGCAGGCGAAAGCAGGGATGTCACCTTTACTCTTTCAGCCGAAGATCTTAAATATTATGATCACGGGCTCAGGTATGTTTGCGAGCCAGGCGATTTTGAAATAATGATAGGTCCCAGCAGCGGCGACCTGAAGAAGACAGTTCTAAAAGTAAAATAATCTGAATCCATGAAAACATTGAACCGGTTTATTGTATTGCTGCTGCTCGTGCTTGTTGGTGCTGGCTGCAACAGCGGAAACACAAAAAAGGCTCTTTCGCATGAGGAGAAAATGGCAGGAGCCACAAGAAGCGAAAGCAACGGGTGGATACTTGTGCATCTGGAAGGGACACCTGAAGTAATAGGTTACCAGCATGGTTATCTTCTTGCAAAGGAGATTATTGACCTTCGGGGAGCCATGGCTGTAAGGAATGAAAAGATGACAAAGCGCAACTGGGATTTCTACAGGGATGAAGCCTTCAGGATGTTCTGGAGGAAGATGCCTGCCGAATACCAGGGAGAGATAACTGCCATTGCCGAAGGAGTGAATGCGAAGCTGGGAGAGGGCAGCATAGATGTAAAAGACATGATTGCAATAAACTCCTTCCTTGAAATGGCCGATTACTATGTCCCCTGGCTCGAAGGACAGGAGGCTCCCAAGCCGGCCGAGCGCTGCAGCGCCATAGCTGCAACAGGTTCTTGGACAAATGACGGCAAAATAGTTATGGCCCACAATAACTGGAGTGAGTACCTTATTGGTGCCAGGTGGAATGTAATTGCCGACATTGTTCCTGAGAAAGGACACAGGATTGTGATGGATGCTCTCCCGGGTTTCATCCACAGCGGAGATGACTTCAACATCAACAGTGCCGGCCTTATTGTAACCGAAACGACGATAAGCGACTACAAGGGATTTGATTCGACCGGGACTGCTGAATTTGTTCGTGCGAGGCAGGCAATACAATATGCATCCACAATCGACGAGTGGGTGGCAATAATGAAGGACAGGAACAATGGTGGCTATGCGAACGACTGGCTGATAGGCGATAACAAGACTGGCGAGATTGCAAGACTTGAACTCGGGCTTAAAAACCAGTTTCTTGAGAAGACAAAGGACGGATATTTCATTGGTTCCAACTTCCCTGTTAATGAAAAGCTGAAAAGGGAAGAAACTACCTGGGATTCACTGTCGCCCGTCAACTCATCATATTACAGGCGCCTGCGCTGGGATGTTCTTATGAATGAGAACAAGGGTAAGATCACTGTTGAGTCAGCGAAAGCGTTCATGGGCGATCATTATGATATGAAGAGAAAGCAGGAAGTACCGAGTCGTTTTACGCTCTGCGGGCATATTGACCTGGATGAATCGGGGGCTGCTGAGTACAGCTGGTCGGGGGCATTTTTTGCTGCCGGCGCAGTACAGTCGAAGGCGACAGACGGAAACCTTGCCGCAAACATGCAGATGTGGGCAATAATGGGACATCCCTGCGGAATGGCTTTTGACGCGGAGAGCTTCCTTGCAGCCCATCCCGAAAACGAATTCCAGAGAGAATACCTGATCGACATGCCGGCCCGGCAATGGATGCTTACTGATGTTCCTCCGGGACGATGATGAATTGATATACATTGAATAAAACCAAACGAAAATATGGCATTCATAAGCACAACAAACAGGTTCAACGATTTCAGGTCTGATTTTATGAAGGATACCGGATTCAGCAATGTGGAGGACAATATGGATCTCTATATTCAGTATGTCACAGCACGCTTTGCCGACCAGAATCACAAGCTGCTGACAAACCTGGCACATGATGTCCAGGAGCTGCAGAAGGCTATGAAGAAAGTCTGAGAGATTTGTACAGCACAGTTAATTGATTTAATCAGATGAACAACCTGAGGAGTATATTCATTATTATAATACTGACAGTTTTCAGTAGTTTGTTTTGCAGGTCACAAAACTGGCCGGGGTGGCGTGGACCTGCAGGTGACGGAACAAGC
>JALOMK010000328.1 GCA_025455505.1 Bacteroidales bacterium | reverse complement strand
GGCAACGGACTGACGGAGGAACAATGATAAGGATCGATGTTGAGAAGAGAGGTGAAAAAACAGTTATCTCTGACGCCGGATATGTGCTTACGTGGGTGCACACTCCCATTGAAAAATACAGGAAGAAGTTCTACATACTGCCATCTGCATTATATGAAAACAAAGCTGACTTTTTCAGCGATCCTGCCGATTACAGCAAGATGAAGATTTTCATAAGCGATTCAAGGAAGCTTCTCAACAGGCAGAACATAAATATCCCCGAGTTCCCGCTTCCTGCAGCACAGTTAAACTTTAATTATTAGCTTTGTAAAAAATTACAGGATGAGTTACGACTACAATACCCAGAGGAAGAGAATGGCACTGCCTGAATACGGCAGGAATGTTCAGAAGATGGTCGATCATATCAAGACGATAGAGGACAGGGATGAGAGGAACCGGGCTGCCAGGACAATAATTGCAATCATGGGCAACCTGAACCCGCACCTGAGGGATGTAGGCGATTTTAAACACAAGCTCTGGGACCACCTGGCACTGATAGCCGATTTTGAACTTGATATAGATTCACCTTATCCTGTGCCGGAACCATCAAAATTCATTGAGAAACCCAAACAGATACCATACGGACAGGGAGGAATCAGGTTCCTGCATTACGGAGGAATTATCGAACTGATGATTAATGCCGCTTCAGAGATGGAGGATGGAGAGGAGAAGGAATACCTCACAAATCTGATTGTCAATCAGATGAAGAAATCATACATCACCTGGAACAGGGGACAGGTAGCTGATGAGGCAATAATAGCAGACCTCAAGCTTCTGTCAAAAGGAAGACTTAAAATGACAGAAGGCATAAGGATACTCGAAGTAAGGGAACTTTTGCCCCAGGTGAATAAAAAGAAACCTCTGTCCAAGCCTCACGGGAAGCAGATGAACAAGCCATTTAAAAAGAATAAAAGTTTCGGAAGGCATTAATGGGAACTTTCATTGTCAATGGAGGGAAATCGCTGCATGGCGAGATCAGACCCCAGGGAGCAAAAAACGAGGCGCTCCAGGTAATATGCGCCACACTCCTGACAAAAAGTAAAATAACAATCCGCAACATCCCTGACATCAGCGATGTAAACAGGCTTATTGAGCTTGTTGAATGCCTGGGAGTAAGAGTGAACAGGCTTGAAAGGTCTGTTGCTGAATTCGAAGCCGTCGATATTAATCTCGATTACATGCAAACCCCTGATTTCAGGACGCAGAGCGCCAGCATCAGGGGATCAATCATGATAGTCGGGCCCCTGCTTGCCAGATTTGGCAAAGCCTTCATTCCCAAGCCCGGAGGCGACAAGATCGGAAGACGCAGGGTGGATACACACTTTGCAGGATTCATGAAGCTAGGTGCTGACTTTGAGTTCGACTCCTCTGATCCGTTCTTCAGGGTTAAGGCCAGGGAACTGCGGGGAACATACATGCACCTCGATGAGGCGTCAGTGACGGGAACTGCCAACATAATAATGGCAGCCGTGCTTGCCAAAGGCAGGACAACAATCTACAATGCAGCCTGCGAACCCTATATTCAGCAGCTATGCAGGATGCTCGTGTCAATGGGCGCCATAATTGAGGGCATAGGATCGAACCTGCTGTACATTACCGGTGTTGAAAGCCTTTCGGGCTGTACGCATACGATACTTCCCGATATGATCGAAATAGGATCATTCATCGGACTTGCGGCAATGACAGAATCGGAACTTACAATAAAGGATACATCCTTCGAAAACCTCGGGATAATCCCTGACTCATTCCGTCGCCTGGGGATTTCGCTCGAACGCAGGGGAGACGACATTTATATACCGGCAATGAGGCATTATGAGATTGAGACCTTCATCGACGGTTCAATTATGACAATCTCCGATGCAATATGGCCCGGACTTACACCCGACCTGCTGAGCGTTTTTCTCGTGACAGCAACCCAGGCCAAGGGAGCCGTCCTGATCCACCAGAAAATGTTTGAAAGCCGTCTTTTCTTTGTCGATAAGCTTATTGACATGGGAGCCCAGATAATACTGTGCGATCCGCACCGCGCAACTGTGATTGGACTCGATAAGGCTCACAGGCTTAAGGGAACAGTGATGTCATCGCCCGACATCAGGGCAGGCGTGGCCCTCCTGATTGCCGCTCTCTCAGCCGAGGGAAAGAGCGTAATCCACAACATCGAACAGATCGACAGGGGCTACCAGGAAATCGACCTGCGTCTCAATGCACTCGGGGCCGATATATCAAGAGTCTGAAGCCCCCTGTCATTTTGTCAACACCTCCCATAATGGCAGACTATTTGCAGAAAAAATACGAAACCAGAAAACAGGGTGGTTAAGATGAAGAAGCAAAGAGAAAACCAGGAGGAAGAAAACAGGCAAAATATCAACGAACAGACTGACAATGAATCAACTGCACCAGGCAACACGGAAACGGAGCCTGTGTCCTCCCCTCCCGGGGAGGCTGAGCCGGACTCAACGGCGACCAAAGCAGGAGAAGATAACAGGGAGGCTCAGTCTGACAAAGCTGTAACGGACGACCGCATGCTTGAGGAAAAACTGGCAGAGATGCAGGACCGGTATCTCAGGCTTTCGGCGGAATTCGACAATTACAGGAAAAGGACCCTCCGTGAGAAAATGGAAATCTCGAAGTATGCCGGTGAAAATGTATTCAGATCGCTCCTTCCTCTCATGGATGATTTCGACAGGGCTCTCAGTCATATGGGCACTACAAGCGACTGCACAGCTATCAGGGACGGGCTCGGCTTGATATACAGCAAGTTCAACGAATTCCTGAAACAAAACGGGGTTAATGAGATCGATTCGCTGAACAGGGAATTCAACGTTGACCTTCACGAAGCCGTTGCCAAACTGCCTGCTGAAAACGAAGAGCAGAAGGGTAAGGTACTGGATGTTTTAACAAAGGGATACTATCTTCAGGACAAAGTATTAAGGTTCGCGAAGGTGGTCGTGGGCGAGTAAAGGCTCTTTATAAACAAAAACCAGATAATGGACAAACGCGATTATTACGAGGTACTCGGCGTATCAAAGCAGGCTTCAAAGGAAGAGATAAAAAAAGCATACAGGAAACAGGCACTTAAGTATCACCCCGATAAAAATCCCGGTGATAAAAAGTCCGAAGAACTCTTCAAGGAAGCCGCCGAAGCATACGAAGTTCTCAGCAATGACGAAAAGAGGGCAAGGTACGACCGTTTCGGACATGCCGGGATGAGCGGGTCCGGTAATGGTTTCGGCGGACATGGAATGAC
>JALOMK010000327.1 GCA_025455505.1 Bacteroidales bacterium | reverse complement strand
TCATTTCCTTATTTATTTTTTATGACCTGGGCCGTGAGTTCACCCTCTAGGACAAGCTTGTTACCGACGAAAGCCTGCCCGAACATTGTGACTATACCCCTGCGGATCACGTCAGTAAGTTCCATCTTGAGGATTACAGTATCACCCGGGACAACCTTGTGCTTGAATTTTACCTTGTCTATTTTAAGGAAGTATGTGGAATACCTCTCAGGCTCATCCACCGAATTGAGAACAAGCAGACCGCCAGTCTGGGCAAGAGCCTCCACGAGCAGAACGCCGGGCATTATAGGTTCTTCAGGGAAATGTCCCTGGAAAAACAACTCATTGAAAGTGGCATTCTTGATGCCCACTATTGAAGACTCATCAATTGCAACAACCTTATCGACAAGCAGAAAGGGATAGCGGTGCGGGAGTCTTCTCTTAATCTCCTCAACGTTAAATACAGGAGGAACAGACGGATCGTATACCGGGATATCCTTTTTGAGCATTGACTTCTTCATCTCCTGCCTCATGATCCTTGCCAGCCTTGTATTGGCATAATGACCGGGACGGGTGGCAACAACCTTTCCCTTGATAGGGTGCCCTACAAGCGCCAGGTCGCCCACAATGTCAAGAAGCTTGTGCCTTGCCGGTTCATTCGGGTACCTGAGCTCCGTATTGTTAAGGATGCCTGCAGTATGGGTGCTTATGCCCGGGCGGTTGAAAAGCTTTGCAATGCGGTCGATCTCTTCCTGCTCAACTTCCTTCTCAAGTATCACGATTGCGTTGTCGAGATCTCCACCCTTGATAAGGCCTGCCTTGAAAAGGGGCTCAAGCTCATGAAAGAAAACAAATGTCCTGCTCCTGGATATCTTCTCTTCGAAATCCGACAGGTTATCAAGAATTGCATACTGGTTCCCGAGTATCCTTGAATTGTAATCTATAAATACGTTAATGCTGAAATGATCGTCGGGATATACTATCAGGTCAACACCGTGCTCCTCGTCTGAAAATGTGATCTTCTGCTTGACAACAAAATAATTGCGGTCCTCCTTCAGCTCGACAACTCCGGCTTCCTTTATTGCTTCAACAAACCTGAGCGACGACCCTCCCATAATAGGCGCCTCAGGGCCGTCAATCTCGATAAGGGCATTGTCAACATTCATCCCGTGGAATGCGGCAAGAACATGTTCAACAGTTGATACTGAAGCGTTATTCTGTACAAGGGTGGTTCCCCTGGATGTGTCGGTTACATGCTCCGCGAGAGCATCAATTACCGGATTCCCCGGAAGGTCGGTCCTGCAGAATTTGTAACCATGGTTTGCAGGAGCGGGCTTAAATGTCATATTTACACTTATTCCCGTATGCAATCCCTTACCCGAAAGTGTAATATCTTTTACAAGTGTCCTTTGTTTTTCACTCATCAGCTGCTGTGTTAAAATTGAAATCAGGCTACAAAAAAAATAAAAATTTTTCGAACAACATTAAAAAAAGTGTTTAAACACCAGCAATGATGATAACTTCAGTCCCGACCAGCCAGTCTTTTCTGCTTAATTGCTGAATAGTTACTGTTTGCCGGGGAATATTCGAATACCCGCCTTACCTTGCCCGGGCACATGGAACATTGACTCAGCCCAGGTTTTTCCTGATTTCTTCAAGCTGTTTCTCCAGGCTCTCAACCTTGGATTTAAGTTCGGGTAGCTTTTTAAATACAACAGATGATTTCAGAAACTGACGCACATCTATTGCAGGGCTTCCGAGAACAACGCTGTTCTCTTCCCTGATGTCACCGGGAATGCCTCCCTGGGCTCCTATCTTAGTTCCGTCGGCAATCTTCAGGTGACCTGCAATTCCAACCTGCCCTGCAAACATGCAGTTCCTTCCTATCTTTGTGGACCCTGCTATACCTGTTTGTCCTGCCATAACTGTGTTTTCCCCTACCTCCACATTGTGACCTATCTGAACGAGGTTGTCGATCTTCACTCCGCGCCTTATAATTGTTGATCCCATGGTGGCCCTGTCAATCGAAACATTCGAACCGATCTCAACCATATCCTCAAGAATTACATTTCCCAGCTGGGGTATCTTCATAAACTCGCTGTCCGACTGGGGGGCGAAACCAAAACCATCGCTGCCGATTACCGATCCGGCATGAATTGTGCAGTTTTCTCCTATTATGCATTCGTGGTATATCTTAACCCCAGAGTACATAGTGCAATTCTTACCTACTGTTGTATTGTCGCCAATGTATACATGGGGGTAAATTGAGGAACCGTCTCCGATTACAACGTTTTCGCCCACATATGCGTAAGGACCAATGTAAATATCATTTCCGATCCTGGCGGATGGTTCTATAACTGCGGATGGATGCACTCCCTTCTTCCTGGGCCTTGCCTGGTCTACAAGCCTGAGCAGCGATGCAAAGGCTTCATACGAATTTTCAACCCTTATAAGCGTGGCGGAAATTTTACCGGTCGCGGCGAAACTCCTGTTCACAAGCACTATCGACGATTTCGTATCATATATGTAGTGCTCATATTTAGGGTTTGCAAGGAAGGAAAGAGCGCCTTCGCTGCCCTCCTCTATCTTTGCAATTGTATTTACCCTTATACCGGGATCGCCCTCAACTTCTCCATTGAGAAAGCCGGCGATAGCTGCTGCTGTGAATTCCATATTCTTTTTTTTTAGTTACGGCACTCTTTCGGATAACAAATGAAATACTTTGTAATGCGTTCAGAAATGAATCCCTGTCCAAACATTTCAGACACAGACGAAACCGGGGCTGTGGTCCCGTTCTTGAGCAAAATCCTCACTTCAGGAGCATCCGGAGCGTATGCAAGGTTTGATATCGATTCACTGAAAACGTAATAATCAGTCTCATCCCGATTTAAGCCAAGCAACTCCCCCGCCCTCTTTTTAAGACCCTCAATCCTATCAGCTTCAAAAGGCTCGTTCTGCAGCTCAACGGCAAATAGGTTGCGCTTCAACAGCCGCCCGGAAAGATCAGAGAGGACAAAATCATTGTCGTCCGACCAGTATTTTGCACATACCAAAATATCGGAATCGTCGAGCCTTGTGAAATTCGTTGCTATAATCCCAGGCGTGAAACGGCCATCCCTTGCCAGGTCATGAAGCACTGTGGCCATGAGGCAGATATCCACACAATTGTCCGACAGAGGGATGTGGTATGTGATGTCGGCAACGATAGCCTTAACATTTATAAGCCCTTTATCGAAGGCTATCCGCGTGAGCATCTCAATCCCTTCACTCCAGCCATCTATTCCGTAAGCTACCCCTTCGGGGCCTATCTTCTCAGCGGCG
>JALOMK010000326.1 GCA_025455505.1 Bacteroidales bacterium | reverse complement strand
GAAAATGTATATGTTGAAAGTGTTGAACTTGGTGAAAAGACTCTGAAGAGGAATTTTATCCGACACAAAGAGCTCCTGAAAGGAGGAGAGCTTACATTTAAGATGACAGCGGAGCCGAATCTGAAGCGCGGAACAGCGGAGGAGTCCTATCCCTTCTCTATGAGTAAAATAAGGTAACGATGAGAAAAAATATTCATCTTGATTTTTTCCTTCTTTTTCTTTTCATTCCTGTGCTGTCCTGCAAGACTGACAGGCATCCAGGAAAGGCGGATGAGTCGGATTCGGCTTTGTTTTACCGGGAGGAATACAGGCCACAGTATCATTTTTCACAGGCTTCGGGCTGGATGAACGATCCCAACGGGATGTTTTATCTCGATGGGGAATACAATCTTTTTTACCAGTATTATCCAGACAGCACGGTCTGGGGACCGATGCACTGGGGACATGCCATCAGCACTGACCTGGTACACTGGACGCACCTGCCTGCGGCGCTTTATCCTGATTCGCTGGGTTACATTTTTTCAGGAAGTGCAGTGGTTGACACGAGGAACGTTTCTGGTTTGGGTTCTGAGGCGAATCCTGCAGTGCTTGCATTTTTTACATACCATGATCCTGTCCTCGAAAAGAGTGGAAGCAATGTCTTTCAGAACCAGGGCATGGCTTTCAGTACCGACAAAGGCAGTACCTGGATTAAGTACAAGGCAAATCCGGTGCTTAAAAACCCCGGGATCCGCGATTTCAGGGATCCGAAAGTTTTCTGGCATGAAGGAAGCGGGAAGTGGATAATGATACTGGCTGTACAAGACAGGGTTCATCTCTACTCATCACCCAATCTCCTTTCGTGGACCTTTGAAAGCGAGTTCGGAAAGGAAGCCGGAGCGCACGGGGGAGTATGGGAATGTCCTGACATGTTTGAACTCAAAGTGCAGAACAGTGATGCATCGCGCTGGGTGATGCTTGTCAGCATAAATCCCGGCGGACCTGGCGGCGGATCAGCCACGCAATACTTCACCGGCAGATTCGACGGGCACAGGTTTATATCGGACCATACAGGAGAGAAGTGGCTTGACATGGGCAGGGATAATTACGCTGGCGTGACATGGTCGAACATTCCCCGATCAGACGGGCGCTGCCTATTTATCGGGTGGATGAGCAACTGGGATTACGCTAACCGGGTCCCGACGGTTAACTGGAGAAGCTCGATGACACTGCCCAGGGAACTAAGCCTTGAGAAAGCCGGCGCTGAGTATCTCCTGGTGTCAAAGCCCGTGAAAGAACTCAGCTCACTTGCAGAGGAAACCTTCAGTCCCTTAATGGGTCCCACTGCCTCTGTGGAAAGAGAGGCAAGGATCGGCACTGGCAGCATGAACCTTATGCAGTGCGGTATTAAGATAATCTTTGTCCTTTCCGACACTGCAGCAGATTCATTGGGAATCAGGCTGGCGAACGGGTTGGGGGAGCAGATAAAGATAGGGTATTCAAAGGTTCTCCGGAAGGTTTATTTCGACCGTTCGAAATCAGGAATGAAGGACTTCTCCGACAAATTTGCCGGGGTCTCTTCAGCCTCTTATGATGCAGGAGACAAACTTGAATTTCATCTTTATACTGATGCTTCTTCCTGTGAGCTTTTTGTCGACGGGGGAAGACTTGTTATGACAAACCTTGTCTTTCCTTCAGAGCCTTATTCTGAACTTTTCCTTTTTGCCGATGATTTTCTTGCTGTTGAAGATATGGTATTATCGCGTTTGTCCTCAATCTGGCGATGAATTTTTTGCAGGTTTTTCGGCAAATCTTTCAGCCGTGATTTGAAGATCAGAGCCTGAGCCTGATGTTGTATTTTGCCAGCAGTGCGGTAAGGCCAACCATAAGGAGCGCCCAGAGCAGGGATCCTGCGATCACAACTGCCGGGATGCCGGATTGTTTATAGATGAGAACGGGGACGCCGGTCATCCAGATCAGGTAATACAGTATGTCCGGGGCCAGGTAAGTTGTAAGCGAGTTTTCGCCTGCCGGTTTCAGGAAGGCTGCCCATGATCTCTGTTTTTTGACATCAACAATCCAGTACAGCAATGCGAAGATTAGCATGCTAATGCCGTTGCAGATCATTCCCCAGCTCGGGGTAGCCTGGATTTTGGATATGATGAACCAGTTGCGAAGGGTAAATCCGGCGATAAGGCTTATTGCTGAAAATGTAACAAATGTTACAATTATCATCCTGTAATCGGTGGCGTATTTTCTTAGTATAAGTGAGGCGAGGATACCTGAAATTACTATCATGGGAACGTTGCCTTCGATAATTACTCCCAGCACAGGCTTTACAGGATCCAGGAAGTCGAGGAGTGAAAGTTTTGAAAGGATGTTCAGTCCGAGGAAGAATGACAAAGCAACGATTGTGTTTTTGATATTGTCGCGTATGGCGAGGTATGTGAATGCTGCTGCCAGGTAACCCCATCCGATTAGTCCGAGTATGCCCCACCATCCTGTGATAAGGGATCCGTTGTTTTCAGGCTCGCCGGAGCGGAATTTCAGTACAAGTCCTGCAAGGAGGGCCATTCCGAGGAGGCGGAGACCTGTGATTGTGAAGAAATTGTTTTCCTTCTCAGGATACTTGTTCCAGACCAGGAAGATCCCTGTATACATCAGCAGGGCCCACAGGTTTTTGCCTATGCCTGTCAGTTCTTCGTTTACCCTTCCCGAGTTGAGCATCAGTACGCCTATTATTATGAGGCTTACGCTCCTGATGACTATGTGTCTTGCCACCTTTGCAAGTGAAGGTTCGCCGGCGATTCTCTTAGTTATTGAATAGGGGATTGCCATTCCAACCATGAAGAGGAAACCGGGGAACACCCAGTCGGCGAGTCCCATACCGTCGAAACCGGCGTCCATATGACCCAGCCATGCGGGCACACCGGGCATATAGAGGTCATTCACGAATAGCATGAGCACCAGCGTCAGACCACGCATTATGTCAATTGAAAGTATCCTGTTATTTTCTGGCATGTGGGGCGGGTTAAAAGATCGGGGCAAGTTAGAAATTTTATTTCTGCCATGGGCAGGGCTTCGAATAATTTGCTATTTTTGCGGGCAATCTCCTCCATCTGCGCCTTCCGGCGGATACGGAGGGCAGCACTCCTTCGCCAAGGCTTCGGAGTGTAATACGGGGTGTAGCACAGTTGGCTAGCGCGCCACGTTCGGGACGTGGAGGTCGGAAGTTCGAGTCTTCTCACCCCGACTGAGTAAATCAAATGGCCTTGTAAATCATTAATTTACAGGGCCGTTTTCATTATTAGTACAAAAAGCAAAGGTATTTGAGAGAG
>JALOMK010000325.1 GCA_025455505.1 Bacteroidales bacterium | reverse complement strand
CTGCCATGTGGCCCGGGATATTTGAAAAACATCCTGCTGCTGCCGGCGGCATATTTTTTCTTGCAGCCTCTGCAATCCTGAGCCTGTACCTTTTTCTTGTTTACTATCGGCGTGAGATACTGAATGTAATGCGGAAAGTTGCCTTTCTGCTTGGTTCAGTACTGGCTTCATTCGCCCTCACAAGGCTCGTCCTTGAATATGCAGGAAGTTCATATATCTATGCGGTTCCCCTTTCACTTGTTGCAATTATAATAAGGATGTTCTACGGGACACGCATAGCCGTTTTTTCGCTAGTAATTACAGTGCTTCTATGCGGGTTCATCGTACCCGATCCCACTGCATTCGTCTTCATATCAGTAATTACATGCTTCGCTGCCGTGTTTTCACTCTCGGATATCAACAGGAAGGCGATGGTTTTTTTCTCAGTTCTTGTTGTTGTAATTTGTTATACATCTCTTTATACAGCAATAAATCTTTCAGGTATTTCCGGCACCATTCCCATTGACAGGAATGTATATTTTTCATTTGTAATAAACGGATTCCTGATTCTTCTTTCCTATCCGCTCATTTTTATTTTCGAAAAGAGGTTTTATTTCTTGTCCGATACGACACTCCTCGAACTTTGTGACACGAACCAACCGCTGCTTAGAAGCCTTGCAGTATCCGCTCCGGGGTCCTATCATCATTCGTTGCAGGTTGCAATTCTTGCAGAGGAGGCGGCCAGGGCCATCGGGGCAAACATACTTCTTGCAAGGGCCGGTGCGCTGTATCACGATATAGGCAAGATAAGCAACCCAGGGCATTTCATTGAGAACCAGGAAGGCGGAGTGAGCCCTCACGAAGAGCTCGATCCGCTTAAGAGCGCCTCGATAATCATCGGTCATGTAAATGCAGGGGTGAAGCTGGGCAAGAGGTATAATCTGCCTGTGCAGATACTTGATTTCATAAGGACACATCACGGAACCACAAAAGCATATTACTTCTACAAGAAATACCTCGAATCCGGTAAAACTGCCGCTGAGGCCGGTGAGAATTTCATCTATCCGGGCCCGAGACCCTTCACCCGCGAGCTCGCCATAGTGATGATGGCCGATGCCGTGGAGGCATCGTCACATACGCTTGAAAAATATACTGATTACAACATCAGCGAACTTGTTGAGCGGATACTTATTATCCAGGAGCAGGATGAGCAGTTCTCTGAAGCGCCCCTTACCTACAGGGATCTGACAGTGATAAGAAGGGTTTTCAAAAAGGGACTTTCGAACATCTACCATTCCCGTATTGCCTATCCATACCGGGATGGAGCAGAGGCTTAGCGCATATCTATTATCTCCACACCCTTGTATTTCTCCTGCCGGAATGTATAGGAATCAGGATCGGGCTTTGCCCCCGTATCATATTCCCTCAGGTAAAGAGTTGCTGATACTCCGTCTTTCTGCCTGTATTCGGCTGTGAGAAGGCTGAGGTTTGATTTCCGGATGCTGAGCCTCACTCTCTGCAGATCGCTTTTCAGGTCCTCGGGATACAGATCAATTATATATGAATCCGTTCTTTCTTCGACAAGCCTGTTCCTGTAGCCTTTTTTGTACATTGTAAACACTTCCGAGGGCTTGTTCTGAAAAGATTTGTCTGTTTTGTCAGCCTTGTTAACTGTAACTTCCTTTTCGGCTACCAGGTAGCTCCATGATGTTGCACCGTCGGATATAACAATGTTATTGCCGAGATCGAGCCTGTACCTGTCCCTGCTCATGAGAAGGGTTCCGCTTATTGTGTCGCGGCTGTTATCTTTCAGGTCTGAGGTCACGAGGTCGAATTTCATGAAGAGAGCCTGGGCCCCGAGGGCCCTCCCTGAGAACCTGTCAAGTATTGAAAGTGCTTCCTTATCGCTCTGTCCGTTGAGAACAAGCGTCATGAAAACAAATGTTAATAGTGAAATTGTCCGTCTCATGCCTGCTTTTAATCCAGTCCCTTCAAAATATGTTCCAAAGACATGAAGTCGGAGATCAGCACATCCCTGGCCTTGCTCCCCTCGAAAGGTCCGACAATGCCTGCAGCCTCGAGCTGGTCGATTATCCTGCCTGCCCTGTTGTATCCTATCGAAAGCTTGCGCTGGATAAGGGATGTAGAACCCTGCTGGTGCTGTACAACCAGCCTGGCGGCATCATCAAACATGGGATCTCTCTTGCGCAGGTCCACCTCTGTTACACCTGCCTCACTGTCGTCAATAAATTCCGGGAGATGCATAGCGTCGGCATAGCCCTGCTGGGCACCGATGAATTCCGTAAGTTCCTCTATCTCCGGTGTGTCGATGAAGGCGCACTGAACCCTCACAGGTTCATTTCCCGATGATACAAGCATGTCTCCTCGTCCCACCAGCCTGTCAGCTCCCGTGGCATCGAGTATGGTTCGCGAATCAATTGATGAAAAAACCCTGAAGGCAACCCGTGTCGGGAAGTTCGCCTTGATAAAGCCTGTAATTATGTTTGTTGATGGACGCTGGGTTGATATTATCAGGTGGATGCCTATGGCCCTTGCAAGCTGTGCCAGCCTTCCTATCGGTCCTTCGATCTCCCTGCCAGCTGTCATTATCAGGTCAGCGAATTCGTCGATTATCAAAACTATGTAGGGCAGGTATTTGTGGCCCTTCTCGGGATTCAGCTTCCTGCTTGTGAATTTTTCATTATATTCCTTTATGTTCCTTGCCTGTGCGGCTTTAAGGAGTTCAAGCCTGTTATCCATTTCAATGCACAGCGAGTTCAGGGTGTTTATAACCTTTTGCGTGTCTGTAATGATCGCATCCTCCTCGCCGGGGAGCTTTGCAAGAAAATGCCGCTCAATTTTCATGTAGAGAGGAAGTTCAACTCTTTTGGGGTCGATCAGGACGAATTTGATCTCGGCAGGATGCTTTTTGTACAGAATTGAGGTTATGATTGCATTTATGCCTACTGACTTTCCCTGCCCGGTTGCGCCGGCGACAAGGAGATGCGGCATTTTGGTAAGGTCGACTATGTAGGGCTCATTTGTAATTGTCCTGCCGAGGGCGAGCGCTATGTCGGATTTTGTTTCCTGGAAAGCCTTAGATGTTATGAGCGAGCGCATCGAAACCATTTCAGGCTTCTTGTTGGGGACCTCAATGCCCACAGTTCCTCGTCCCGGGATAGGTGCAATTATCCTTATCCCAAGGGCTGACAGGTTTAGAGCTATATCATCCTCGAGCGACTTGATCCTTGCAAGCCTTACCCCTCGTTCAGGCACTATTTCATACAGTGTTACAGTCGGACCGACTGTTGCCGAGATACTTTTAATGCTGATTTTATG
>JALOMK010000324.1 GCA_025455505.1 Bacteroidales bacterium | reverse complement strand
GATTTTGTCATAGAGGACCAGTTCAGGCCCGACTGGGACGAATATAAGATGTGGGACCTGAAGATAAAGAACAGCGAGGAGACATACAGGGCATATTCGATGGCTAACTACCCGGCGGAAAAGAACCTTATCAAGCTTAATATCAGGATTGCCACACCGCCATGGGATAATGCAAGAAAGCAGTTTATTGACGTACCTCCGGTACTTTGTTCTTCATATATCTTCTCCCGTAAGCCGGGTGACAAGGTTATGATATCAGGACCCTACGGTGAATTCCACATCAAGGACACAAATAACGAGATGATTTACATAGGAGGCGGAGCCGGCATGGCACCGCTGCGTTCACATATCTTCCACCTTTTCAGGACCCTCCGTACCAACAGGAAGGTCTCATACTGGTATGGAGCCCGTTCACTGAGGGAAGTATTCTACGAGGATGAGTTCAGGGCAATAGAAAAGGAATTCCCGAACTTCAGGTTCAACCTTGCACTTTCCGAACCACTGCCCGAAGACAACTGGAAAGGATATACCGGGTTCATACACAAGGTTCTTCTGGAGAATTACCTCTGCGGACATGAGGAGCCCGAAGATATAGAATATTATTTCTGCGGTCCCCCCCAGATGAACAATGCTGTAGTGAGAATGCTCGACAGCCTGGGAGTGCCACAGGAAAACATTGCCTTTGATGACTTCGGCATATGACACAGAGGTTTGTATTGTTTCTTTCTTCCATTCTTGCAGCTGCTGTTTCATGCGCACCTGAGACTCTTGAATTTGAGAGATTTACAGGTAACGCCCAGGGTACCACCTACAGCATAGTATTTGAGACAGGGAAAAGAACTGAAACTGCCGCTCTCAAGGAAGGTGTGGGGAACCTGCTCCGCGATTTTGATATGTCTCTTTCACTCTATGAGGATTCTTCGTTGCTCTCGAGGATAAACCGTAATGAAGATATAAGTGTTGATGAGTATTTCACCGAAGCCTATGAGCGATCGCTCGATGCTTACAAGCTTACCGGAGGAGCATTCGATATTACAGTCGGTCCGCTTGTACGAGCCTGGGGCTTTGGCCCGGAGGCTCACAAGAACTTCAGCCCCGCAAAACGCGACAGCCTTATTAAACTGGTGGGGATGAGCAAGATCAGCCTGGTTAACGGTAAGCTTGTCAAATCAGATCCTGCCATCAGGATCGACTTTAATGCAATAGCTCAGGGCTACTCTGTTGATGTTGTGTGTGATTACCTCCTGAAGCAAGGACTCGACAACTTCCTGGTTGAAATAGGGGGTGAGGTTCGGGCTGTCGGAAACAAGACAGGAGAGGGATGGAAGGTTGGGATCGACAGGCCTGAAGACAACAATTTCTCTCCCGGAGCTAACCTTCAGGCAATAATAAGACTTGACAACATGGCGCTCGCAACCTCGGGAAACTACAGGAAATTCTTTATAGAGAACGGGGTGAAATATTCACATACAATTGACCCGACAACAGGTTATCCGTCAAAAAACAACCTGCTGAGCGCAACTATAATTGCAGCCGATTGCTCCGCTGCCGATGCAGTTGCAACTGCCTGTATGGTTATGGGAAAGGAAAGGGCAATTGATTTCATAAGAAGCAACCCTGCCTACGGTGCCTACCTGGTTTATTCGGGCGACAATGGAGAGTTCCTCACATGGATCTCTGATGATCTTAAGGAATACATCACCGAAGATATTGAATAGGGAAACCTGATCGCCCTTGGTTATCCTGACGACCGGCTTAAATAGTCTGCTTTTCAGTCAGCTGCCAGGCCCCTGCTGCACGAGCATCCGGGATAACCGTCAGCAGGATTACAGCCTGTATCTGTTTTCTGGGCACATTTGATACCACGGGCGCGCATGGCAGGATTCCTGCTGATATGTGTTTCAGGGAACTGCCCCTTTTTCTTAAGCAGTATCTTCACACCCAATCCCAGTGCACCAATAGCCAGGAATACAATGCTTAGTATTAATAGTTTTGCGAACATATCTTCTCACTCCCTTCTTTTTCCTAACTTAGCTTTCGACAGCAAAGATAAGCATCCCCTGTCTTATGTTTTAAACAAGAGGCCCGTTTATTTGTTTAATTCGTGCCGGGTATAACATCCGTCAAGAAATTATGAAGAAAAATCAGGATATATTGGAAAACACCGAAACAGTTCTCGCTGATTTCAGGCTGGCATGCCTGAGCAGGAGCCTGAGCATTATCGGGCGCCGGGAAGTGCTTACCGGGAAGGCAAAGTTCGGGATCTTCGGCGACGGTAAGGAAATCATACAGATAGCACTTGCAAAACAATTCCGGAACGGCGACTGGCGTTCAGGCTATTACCGCGATCAGACATGGATGATGGCAATGGGGCATTATGATGCGCTCCAGTTCTTTCACCAGCTCTACGGGAATACAGACAGGGAACTTAATCCCGGTAACGGGGGAAGAGTCTTCAACAATCATTTCTCTGTTCCTAATATAAATGCAGATGGCAGCTGGCGTGATCTGACAAAGCAGAAAAACTCATCTTCTGACATTTCACCCACTGCAGGCCAGATGCCGAGGCTTCTCGGACTGGCTTATGCATCGAAGCTTTTCAGGCAGAACAGTGCCCTTCATGGATATACAAGCCTTTCTCTCAGGGGTGATGAAGTTGCTTTTGGTTCCATAGGCGATGCAAGCACTTCCGAAGGACATTTCTGGGAAACAATGAATGCCGCGGGGGTTCTGCAGGTGCCTATGGCAATATCGGTATACGATGACGGCTACGGTATTTCGGTTCCAAAGAAATACCAGACAACAAAAGGCAGTATCTCCGACATTCTGAAGGGTTTTGAAAGCGAGGAAGGAAGGCCGGGAATAAGGATTTTCAAGGGTAAGGGCTGGGATTATCCCGGACTGGTTAAGATGTACAGGGAGGGCATTGAGTTGTGCAGGAAGGAACATGTTCCTGTATTGTTTCATATTGAGGGAGTAACTCAGCCCCAGGGACATTCAACCTCCGGTTCGCACGAAAGATACAAGAGCACGGACAGGCTTCGCTGGGAGGAAGAGTTCGACCCGATAAGGAAGATGAGGGAATGGATTAAAGCAGAAGGATTGTCAGATGACGCTACTCTCGATAAGCTGGCAGCAGAAGCAGATGAGGAAGCCAGGGAGGCTCGGAAGAAAGGATGGGAAATGTTCCAGGGACCCATCAAGATTGAGCGCGATGCCCTTGTGAGGATAATAAGCTCGCGTTCGTGCAGGTGCATGGAGGAAGCAAAGGAATCAAGCGTTGACAGGATTACATCAGATCTGCAGTCTGTGGCAGCTCCGATAC
>JALOMK010000041.1 GCA_025455505.1 Bacteroidales bacterium | reverse complement strand
AAACGGATGGTCATCAATGGGTTTCGGAATACCTGCCGCACTGGCAGCCCAGCTGGCCCTTCCCGATGCCACTGTTGCATGTCTTACCGGCGACGGTGGTTTCCTTATGATGGCCGGAGAATTGATAACGGCAAGGAGATACTGCCTCCCGGTTATCATTGTTGTTTTCTCCGACGGCGAACTTAACCTTATTAAGGTGAAACAGGGCTGGAAGGAAGTGCAGCCTTACGCTACCTCCCTATACCAGGGTGACCTGTTTGGCAGCGATGTTTTCCTCGGAGTCAGGGTTATTACTGCAGACACACATGAAACCATGCGGAGGGCTGTAATTGAGGCCTTGTCGGTCAATGAGCCTGTGATTATCAATGCCGTAATCGATCCCGAGGATTACAGGTGGCTCATAGTCAGGAGATAGGCGTAACGGCGCAGGGCACAGGGCGTGGGGCGTGGGGCAAACCCGTATTCTCCCCTCCGGAGGGGCCGGGGGTGGGTAATAAAAGACGAAGGGCTAACGGTATGAGAGGTAGGGAGAAAAAAATACAGGGTGAGGCGGGTCAAAAATGTGACACCCTGCACCCTGCAGAATAAGTAAGGGGATAAAGCTATTGGAACTGCTTATTCCTTTTTTGTCTTCTTTGGTTTTGGCTCAGCAGCCGGCTTTTCGCCTTCTTCTTTTTTCTCCTTAGCCTTCGGAGCTGCCTTTGGCTTGGCTGCCTTTGCAGGTTTTGCAGGAGCAGCAGGAGCTGTCTCCACAAGCTCAGCTACAGGCTTACTTTCTTCAACGGCAACCGGAGCCTTGATTTCTTTTTTCTCCTTAACTGGCTTTCTTTCCTTAACAGGCGCAACGACCTCTGCAGGCTTTATTGCCGTCCTGGCGGCCTTCTTCCTGCGGCGGCGGACACCAAAAGTACCGAGGATTATTTTCCCTCTTCTTGATTTCTTGTCTCCTTTTCCCATAATAACAGTCTTTAAATACTACTATGCCCCCTTACGGGGCGAGCAAAATTAACAAAATTCTTTATTTTAGCGAAAACTATGTCCTATTTAAATGGAACAGTTAGCTTTTTTAAAATCCATGGCGATAAACGGCAATGAGGACATAAATGAGTTCGAGGCAAGGAAGGGATTGGCTGCAAGTGTGAACGAGCAGGGATACCATGCCCCGGACGTGATTGTTTAAATAAATAAAAACCTGAAATGAGGAGAAGCGACAGGGAAGTCAGGGATATCACGGAAATTGAAGACATTATTTCAAAGGCGGATGTTTGCAGGTTAGCATTTGCCAGCGGGGATATTCCGTATATCGTAACTATGAATTTCGGATATACAGGCGGAGAGAAACCTGTCCTATGGTTTCACTGTGCGCCTGAGGGAAGAAAGCTTGATATGATGAAGCTTAACAACTACGTTTGCTTCGCCATCGATACAGACCATAAGCTGTACGGTGGTGAAAAAGGCTGCGACTGGGGTATGAGTTTCAGGAGTATAACAGGATACGGCAGGCTTTGTCTGGTCGAATCTGAAAACGAGATTCTCATGGGCCTCGACTCGATAATGAATCACTATTCGGGAGAGTCCGGCTTCACATACAACAGTAAAGTTCTTAGTGCAACACGGGTTCTGAGGCTCGAAATCGAGGAGATGACATGCAAAAAAAGATAAAGCATTCATTGATCATCGACCCCTGAACAAAATCACGCTGCCATTGTTATAAATGTTAACACTGCCGGATTTGTATGCTTATCATTTGGCATTGACGACAGAACGAATTGAATTACAAAAGGATATTTAGGAGCATTATAATGAATAAATATTTTTAGTTCTCAAAAATAAATGTGACCTTTGAACCGTGTTATTAATTATTTATTTTACTGAATCATGAACATTTACGTAGGAAGTCTTCACTTTAAAATGAGTGAAGCAGAATTAAGAGAAGTTTTTGAAGAGTATGGCGAAGTATCATCTGCCAAGATCATCATTGACAAGTACTCAGGAAAAAGCAAAGGATTTGGCTTTGTAGAAATGCCGAATGACGCAGAAGCAAAAAAAGCTATCGAGGAACTTAACGGTGCCGAAGTTAGCGGAAGGAAGATCATCGTTAACGAATCTATTGAAAGAACCGAAAGACGGAGTAATTTCAGGGACAATGACCGCCGTGGCGGTGATGGTCCGAGAAGAGATTACAGGTAACAAAAAACAAAAGAAAATAAACTATGAAAGGCACTGTTAAATGGTATGACAGGGTAAAAGGGTATGGATTCCTTCAAACTGAAGACAATAAGGATATCTTTGTCCACCGTTCTGGTTTAGAGGTTTCTCATACCGATCTTGAGGCAGGACAGGCAGTTGAATTTGAGGTTGAACAGAAGGAAAAAGGTCCGGTTGCAGTCAGGGTCAGAAGAGTAGATTAAAAGTTACTCAGCTTGATACCTCGGGGCCGACAGTGTCGGCCCCTTTTTTTTATGGTTCATCGGGAGTCGCCTCAATTCTTTTTCTGATTTCCGGTCCTGTACTCCTTTTTTTCTTTCTGGTCAATCACCATCTCCCCCGGGTCATCGAGCTGCGGTGAATCCTCCATCGCCTTCCAGTCGAATTCCTCATCGATGGGAGTTAGAGCCTTCTGCGGATCAAATATCCTCAGGTCGGGAGGAAGTGCCTTATAGGGTGTAAAGTCCGGTTCATCTGTAAACATATCGGCCAGGTCGCTTGCCGCCGCATCGTACTGGTTAAGATAGGGCAATCCCAGGATGTTCCAGAATGTCTTGAAGATACTTCCGAAACTGTAGTGTACCTTGCTGACATGGTTCTTTTCAGACCAGGGCGAGATCACCATCAGTATGCTTCTGTGGGCATCGATGTGGTCAACACCGTTCTGGGCATCATCCTCGGTTACAACTATTGCCATATTATTCCAGTAGGGAGTGTGTGAAAGAAACTCTACTATCCTCCCGAGGGCCAGGTCATTGTCGACCATGTAACTTTCCCTGAAGGGATAACCTGCAAGCGGCCTCTCCCCTGCCCCGTGATCATTCGGAAGAATAACTGTAAGTACTGCGGGCATCGTGTCCTTCCCGCTCATCCATTTTTCGCTGAACTCCTTAATGAACTGGCTAACCCTGAACTGGTCGGGTATTGCCATGTTGTATGTTGCATACTCCCTCGATGTCCTGCTGAATATGGGCGTGGGTACAGGGAAGTTTGCAAACTGCTTTATACCGGTGTACTTGTAAGTGTGGTGGTAAAATGCAGGCTCGAACATTACGCTGAAGCCGAAATTGTAGAAGTCTACCTTATGCCTTTCGAGATGGTCCCACATCGAACCGGCCTCGTTGTAATCCTCGGGATAAATTGCACCTGCCGCCCCGTTCATTCCCAGGCTTCCCGGGGCCTTCGATTCAGGTTTGTATTCCCTGTTGCCTCCGTAGTTTGCAGGAGTAGTTGTTTCAACCCATTCGTTCGGGTAAGTATTTACAAGCCACCTGTGACCGTCGGCCGACACATCCGAATCGACATAGAAATTGTCGGCTATGGCAAAACGGGATGCTAGCTCAAGGTGGTTGGCCATAACTGTCGCGTCTTCAACATTGGCTGTCCTCTTGTTATTCGAAAAAGAGACTCCCCTTCCATACCTTGCAATCGTTGAATCGCCCCTGCCGCCCTTTACCTGTCCGAATACTTCATCATAGGTCCTGTTTTCCTTTGAAATGAATACTATATGCCTGATGGGAGACTCCTTCTCACCTCCGTAAAGAGGTACCGGGTTAGCCTTTCTATGCCTGCGGAGCTTTCCTGCTTTTTCCTTCCTGACATTGTTGTCAATAACCCTGGCTGTCATTTTCACAAGCTCCCTCTCACCCGGGATGTCAATGACAGAAACCGTGCCCTTCATCAGGTTACCAATGTACGTGCCTTCGCCGCCTTCGACAAAATCCCTTCCGCCGTTCGGACCGCTGCCATAGCCTTTTGCATTGGCAACAATAAGTTTCCTGCCGTCAGGGGTCACTTTAAGTTTTGAAGGAAACCAGCCTACCGGGATATGTCCTTCCACAACCAGCTTTTCAACATCTATGACACCCACTGCATTGATCCCCGATTCTGCAACAAAGAGTTTCTTGTTGTCAGGCGAAAGGGCAAGTCCATAAGGTATGACTCCCCTGAAATGTGCAAGGTCGGGGTCGGGCTTCAATGCGATTTCAGCGACTACAGAATCGGTGGCAGTTGCAATTACTGTAATGTTGTCGTTGTTCCCGTTGCTTGCAAAAACATAGGAGGGAGTTGCAACAACAGAATTCGGACTCGATCCGCCTACTGCAGGAATTCCTTCAACCATCTGCCCGATAAGGTTTCCTGTCTTTATCCGGGCAGTTACACGGGGATTTTCAATATCTTCAACCGATATTGCCCAGACTGAAAATGCCATGTCGCTGTTCGGATCACCAAGTCCGGGAATAACGAGCGAGTCCGTAATGATGCCGTCGCGCATTTCCGGGGTGTTGTAGGCAAAAGCCGGGAAGGACAGGGCCTTGTCGTATTGTTTCTTTTCTTCAATCGCACCTATCTTGCTGTAGCTGAACATACCGACATTTGCCACATACACTTTTTTCTCATCGGGAGTAAGTGTTACACCAAAGGGATAACGTCCTACATCCACAGAGCGCAGAAGCTTTTTCCCGGGTGCATCCAGCACGGCCAGCCTGAAATTGGCCTGGTCGACTGCGAAGATATGCCTGCCGTCGCGTGTAATTGCCATATCTCCTATGTAGCCGTCGGGATAATCCCTGCCGTCTGCTGAATGCCCGCAATCGATTGAATCGATCCTGCTGCCTGTTTCTGCATCGAACAAATATATCCTGTTCGCCTGTCCGCCTGCGACATATATTATCTTGTCATCAGGCGAGAAGGCCAGGCCCATGAAAACAGATTCCAGCACGCCCTTCTCAGTTGAATATCCGGGAGGAACCTGTATTACTTCCGGTTCAGTGCCCAGGTTGCGGATTATAGAAATCGAAAGCGGGTTTGTACCGGAATTGGCCGTAACTGCTGTTTTGCCGTCATGGCTCAGGATGAGTCCGAAGGGGTGCGGGGCCACACTGATACTTTTCCCTGCGGGAGTAAGAAGCCTGCCATTAGGGATTACTGTCACCCCGCTCCTGTCAATAGAAGTGTAAAGGCTGCCTGCCGGGGCCGACAGGATCACTAGCTCGTTATTGCCGCTGCTGCAGGCAGCTGCCACGGTAATTAAGCCCGCCAGTGTAAGATTGATAAGGATGTTTTTCATATAATTTAAAAAAAGAAGGTTGCCCTTCTAACCGGACAACCTTCAAAAATACTCAATATTTAATACTTCTACACCAGCGTATAGCCCTGGCGGTATTCATAATGCATGAGCTTTGTGGCGGCACCATCGGTATCGTCGACAAAGGTTTCTGTCTCAGGATTCCATTTGACAGTCCGTTTGAGGGCGCATGCGATATTACCCAGGGTGCAGACTGTGCAGCTGCTGTGCCCTACCTCGACCGGCACTGCAGGATCCTTGCGTTCCCTTACAGCTTCAACGAAATTTATCTGGTGAGGTATTTTTGTTTCATACGGACCTTCAGCAGCAGGTGCAGGAGGCATATTGAACTTAGGATCAGAAGCATTGAACATACCTCTCGAAACCTCTATCCAGCCGGTTTCGCCCCAGAATTTGACGCCCTTTGTAAGCTTGTCATCGAAGGGCTCAGATGTAAGGACAACACCGTTAGCATAGGTAAACTGCATGAATTCAGTTCCGTCGCCTATCGGTGATATTTCCACAGGGCCGCTTTTGTCCATGCCGAGTCCCCACTGTGCTATGTCGAACATGTGCGCACCCCAGTCGGTTGTAAAACCGCCGCCCATCTCCGAATACCAGCGCCATGCGCCCCATATTTCCTCATCTTTCGGAGGATCGAGCGAAATCGGAGGATTCAACTGGTTATTGAAGTGAATAGGCATAGGAAGCGATCCGAGCCACAGATCCCAGTTAAGGTCGGCAGGTATAGGTTCTTCGGGAAGATCATAGGGTTTTGGAGGAGCACCCACATAGGCGTTCACCTTAGTGATCTTGCCTATTGCGCCTTCCTGGACCAGCTTCACAGCATGCTGAAACTCCTCGCTTGAACGCTGCTGACTTCCGATACCGAGTATCCTGTTGTTTTCGCGCACAACTTTCCTTAACTCCTGGCCTTCCTTTATTGTAAAGGTCATAGGTTTCTCAAGGTAGACATCCTTTCCGGCTTTGCAGGCAGCAATTGCGATCCTTGCATGCGAATGATCGGGAACAGCGATGACAACGGCTGTAATGTCGGGACGGGCGATAAGGTCCTCGAATTTTTCATAGGTCTCGACTTTCACTTCTTTGCCGGCCTTTGCATAAAACTCATTGACTCTTTTCTCAAACCGCTTACGCTTTACACCGTAAACATCGCATCCGGCGACTACCTTCACACCTTCGAGACCGATGAACCCGTTGAGAAGGAACATCGACTGCCGGCCCATTCCGATGAATCCGAGTTTAATGTCGGTGTCGGCTGCTGCAGGTTTGCATGATTTAACAATTGAGGGAAGCACAACAAGGCCGGCCATACCGGCTGCTGCAGAGCCCAGGAACTGACGCCTGGACCAGACTTTTTTCTGCTCTTTCATACGATACCAGATTTTAATAAGGTTTTAGTTTGACAAGGTATAAAAATAATTAATTCAATCAGAACAAATCGCTTCCAAACTCAAGTTTCACAACCATCACTGTTCCCTGCATTTCATTTGATGGAAGATTCTTTATCCGGAGATATTTTCCCTGGTTGGAATGTTCGGAGGGCACCAGGTCAACAACGCATTCAACCCTGCTGCCGTTATTGAGAAGGGTTGCTCTTACAGGCAGAACTGCAAGGGGCTTCAGCCTGACACCATTTCCTGGAAGTCCCTTGCTGAAATGAAGGTAGACTGTCCTTTTGTCGCGGGCTGTCACGAGTATGTCGCGACTGACAAGAAGCTGCGGTAAAGGTGCAACGTTTGTGAACGACTCCGCCACGGAAGCATGCCATTTCCCTATCCTTAGTAAAATATTGAGGGATGTTTCAGGGATTACTCCATCGGCTGTAGGGCCGACATTCAGAAGGTAATTGGCGTCGCGTGACAGGTAGCTGTCGATACTGCGGAGGAGATGAAGGTCGGTATAATAGTCTTCGTCCTTCCTGTAACCCCAGCTCTCCATCCCCACAGACTGGCAGGCTTCCACAGGCCTTTCGAAAGAACCTGCTGCTGCGGCAGTGGCATCAAAATCTCGTTCCGGGGTTCCGAAATCACCGTCGTCGAAGCCCCTGTTGTTGATGACTGCAGAGGGCTGGAGTTTCCTTATCATTTCATTGACAGAAGGATCCTTATGCTGAGGAACGTTCATGTCCCACCAGAAACCGTCAATTCTTCCATAATTCGTGCAAAGCTCCCTTACCTGAAGCTTCAGGAACTCCATGTAGCTGTCCCAGTCAGGCTTATCTCCCGGTTCTGGACCGGCAAGCTCATGATGCCTGCCCTGGTTGGGATAGGCAGGATGGTTCCAGTCGGCAATTGAGTAGTACAGGCACAGAGGTATGTTCCTTTTATGGCAGGCTTCGGCCAGCATGCCGATTATGTCTTTCCCATAGGGAGTGTTCATGGTATTGAAAGCTGTCTGCCTGGTATCCCAGAGACAGAACCCGTCGTGGTGTTTTGTAGTTACAGTGAGGTATTTCATGCCGGCTGACTCGAGAGTATCAAGCCACTGGTCCGGGTTGAATTGTACAGGTTTCCACTCATTTGCGAGCTTAATGTACTCTGAACGGGGGACCCTTGCCCTCCACTGGTGCTGTTCATGCCACGCGGGAATTGAATAAATACCCCAGTGTACAAACATCCCGAAGCGCTTCTCAAAGAACCAGTCTCTGGCGTCACCGAACCGTTTAATTCCGGGAGACTCCGGCGACTGTAAGTTCTTTGTTATCCGGAACGCCTGTTCTGGCAACCCGGCTGAAATTCCATGACGGAAGGAACTCAGGATTGGCACAGCCGAAAGCAGTGCACTCTTCATGATCATTTCACGCCTCTTCATTTTATAATGTATCTAGGTATCACTGTGCTCGTTACCCCGGGCTTCAGCCCGGGGTTAAGGACTATGGGCCTGCTCACCCTGCGCGTCCTGTCGCCGGGCGTTCTGCCACCGGCTTCCTGTCCCCTGGGGGTCCTGTCCCCCGGACTACCTATCCCCGGACTCCCTATCCACGGGCTACCTATTCCCGGGCTCCGTATCCCCCGACTCTGTATCCCCGGACTTAAGTCAGGGGTTAGAACCTCCCGAATATAGAGTATTTCTCGGTATTACAGAAGATCGAAGAGTACAGGAAGTGGTCAGTGTAGTTTGTCAGCATCTTCCTTTCAAGGTGAAGCAGGGGTTCTCCGGCCTTAAGCCGCAGGTACCTTGCGGTCTTTCCTGATGCCTCGATTGCCTTTATCCTCTGCTCCCCGCCTTTTATCTCCATGCCGTAATGATCCCTGAGCACTGCAAAAAGCGACCTGTTGTCAAATTTCCTTGCGCATATCCTGGGCAGATTGATGTTTGCGATGTATGTGATATCGTAAAATACCGGGATATTTCCAAGTAGCCTCAGACGCTCCATGTAAACACATCCTGATTCCTTCTCAAGTTCAGTAAGTGGAAACATGAAGTCGGCAGGCCAGGGAATTATCCGGGGTTTCTCTAGTATATCTGTTCTGAGGTTTTTTCCTCCCACAGCGGAAGTTGTCCCTGCTACCGAAAGGATTCCGATCTCTTTTGGCATAAGGCTGACTATGCTGCCCTTACCCTGGTGTTTTCGTATGAACCCGTCATTTGCGAGGTTTGAGAGAGCCTGCCTCACAGTTGGACGGGTGAGCCCGTGCAGGCGGCATAGCTCATTTTCCGAAGGTAGAAGGTCGCCATCGCTGTATACACCTTCGCTGATATGCCGGCGGAGTATGTCGTACAACCTCCTGTGCTGCGGTATGGAACGGTCATGAGCCATGGAAGAATATTTATGTAAATATAAACAAATTTACTTGTAAATACAAGTTAATTAATATATTTTTGTACAATCTGATTACTAGACATATCTGTTTATATTGCGAATATTTTTGATATACTTATAATTACAAGTTAAAAATGGCGACAGCAGTTATAATGCCAAGGCAGGGACAGTCGGTGGAGACCTGCATAATAACAAAATGGTTCAGACAAAAAGGAGACAGGGTAAGTGCAGGTGATTTGCTTTTCTCTTACGAGACTGACAAGGCAGCCTTTGATGTTGAAGCTCCCTGTGATGGGTTAATCCTTGACATTTTCCAGGCGGAGGGATCGGAAGTCCCTGTCCTGTCGAACGTTGCCGTCATAGGCAGCGAAGGGGAATCTGCCGCTGCTTTCAGTCCCGGGGCCAAGGCCAGCGCAACAGTAAAGGAAGGAAACAACATCCGCGGACATGTAAGCGCCGCTGCAACAGTTAAGGAAGACAGCAATAGCCCAGACCCTGCCGGAAGCACTATTACTCACAACATCATACTCGATCCTGACACGGCAGCAGAAGCGCCAGGATCAAGGCTGAGAATATCTCCCAGGGCAAGGTTACTGGCTGAAGAAAAGGGCATTGACATATCCGTGGTAAGCGGTACAGGGCCTAACGGGAGGATAATCGTAAGCGATATACAAAATGCAGGTAACCAGCTGCAGCCAAAATCTCCGATTGCTGCAGATGCAGGAGAATACAGGGACGTTCAGCTCAGCAACGTCCGGAAGCTCATTGCGAAGGCAATGCATGCATCGCTTCAGAATTCGGCACAGCTTACGCATCACATGAGCGCTGACGCCCGAAAGATACTTGAAGCCAGGAATACAATCAAAAAGGGACTGGCATCGGGATCGGAGAAACAGGATGTGACCCTCAACGATATTTTGTGCTGGTGTGTCCTCAGAGCCCTTGCGAAATTCCCGGAACTGAACAGTCACTTCACTGGAGATTCAATCAGGACTTTCGGCAGGGTGCATCTCGGGCTTGCAGTCGACACTGCCCGCGGCCTTATGGTGCCTGCACTCAAAAATGCAGACGGCTTTCACATCAGACAGCTTGCAAAGGAGCTTAAGGCTAATGC